>NZ_WSPP01000035.1:0-12239 GCF_009767705.1 Myroides sp. LoEW2-1
TTTGATTACATATTCATACTTCCCGAAAAAGCCTTCTATTAATAATATTAACGACATTATTGATCAAAATAGACTAATAGCTTAAGTCGAACTCACGTTAAAATAGTATTGACTGATTAACCTCCTTTTTTTCAGTGTTTGTATAGTGATAGACTTTAAAACAAATTATTTGTTTATTACTCAATATAATTTGCTGTTAAGCGATGTTTACTTGTCAATTCTTTTTTCTTAGAATTTATTAAGTAATTTTGCCCAAAATTTTAAGTTATGCGCAAATTAGCTAATAGCGAATTAGATCGTAAGAATGTAGAAGAATTCAAGGCTTCCGAAAAGACTCCAATTATAGTTGTATTAGATGATGTAAGAAGTTTGCACAATATTGGTTCTGTGTTTAGAACATGCGATGCTTTCTTGATAGAGAAAGTGTACCTATGTGGTATTACAGCTACACCTCCGAACAAAGAAATTCACAAAACAGCATTGGGGGCTACTGATACCGTGGAGTGGGAGTATGCAAAAGAGGTGGTTGAAGTTGTTAAGGGCTTAAAAGAGCAAGGAGTTTCTGTACAATCAGTTGAGCAGGTTGAAAAAAGTGTGATGCTTCATGACTTTAAAGTTGAAACAGATGTAAAGTACGCATTAGTTTTTGGTAACGAGGTCAAAGGGGTTAATCAAGAAGTTGTTGATTTAAGTAATGGCGTTATTGAGATTCCACAATTGGGAACCAAACATTCGCTTAATATTTCAGTTAGTGCAGGGATCGTGATTTGGGATTTGTTTCAACAAATGCAATAGCAATTTATACAGTTTTATTTATACACATATCCTGTCCATTGCTTGGAGGAGAAAGCGGATTTCTATCGTTTAACATAGGCTCTGATTGTGATTAGTCTGCCTGGATAAAGGTTGTCATCACAGTTGTAGTGGATAAATAAGGAATATAGCTCCTTATTGATACTGAGCATACTAACGGCAATTGCTCTTTTGATGATTTTAAAAAATAAAAGAAATCAAAGGAGGAATGTGATAGCAGGTAAGACGGCAATTCAATGCGAATGTCAACTTCGTGTTTTTTTGTTTTTTAAGAGAATTGATTTACAGGTGATTAATATATGAAAGCTACTTTATAACAAAGTAGCTTTTTGTTTTCAAAAACACTGATTCTCGGGCTATAGAAGTTAACTGTGTAAGATTAGTATCCAAGGTTATAAAGGAAACCGCCACGCAATCTTTTTGTTCTACAATAGATGTTGGCCTTAAGATACAGCTTATCTAATCTGCTCGTTTAGTTTAGCACTTCAATTCGACCTGGATAGAAAAACCAATAGCTAAGCGGTCTATTTACTTGAAGAATATAGTAATTGTAGCAATCAACGAGTAACGATAACACTCATATATAGAGTATTCTTCAGTATAATAATGATCAAATACAGCTTTTTACGAGAAGGATTTGTGCGTTTTTGGTCGTACTTTCTTAGGGGTTTCTAGGAGGTTTCTAGGGGGTTTCTTGGGAAAACACCCCTTTTTGCCAGTAAAACTGCAAGAATACTCGAAGAATTGTGCAAGAAAGGCCAAGGAAAATACAATTATCTCTTGTACTTAGTTAGCACATAATCGGCTTGAATGCTTTACAATTACTAAGAAAAAAGGAAAACTATATCTAAGTGATTTTCTGAAATCACATAGAGTGATGCAACAAGAGATAGTTTAAAACAATTCTATGAGTAATAGATGAATAGGAGGAGGAGGATACTTGAAGTCGTTCATTGGTTTCAAGGTACCAGAGAAATCAAATCAAAAATGCTTTACTTTCACTTTTGCAACTTGTATTGCTACCAATAGTGACAATATTCTTTGTGTTAAGAACGGCAATATTAATGCTGTTGGTTGATCTTTTTGGATCGGAGTTTATGTGTATAAAGCAATGAGAGAATGGGAATTTTGTGGTTTTTAGAAGGAATGAATTTTTTGCATACGCAACAACTTGAGATACTGCTTCAATATTGCTTTTAAAAGTATATATTTGATTCAGAAAAAATATATAAACGATGAAAATATTTGAAATAGGGAATGGACAAACCATTATGAAAGGACCAAGCGATTATTATTGCTCATTGGAAAATGAAAAAACCTTGCAGATTTACAAGGGGTTAAGTGAGAATGAGCCAGTGATTCGCGTAAGTATGTTGTACTTTCAACGCAATGAAGGAGTAACTCAAGAAGAAGCAATTCGCACCTTTCAAGAACAAGCAAAAGAGCACAATGCTGAATGTACTGTTCTTCCCAATAAAGTTTACTACGCATACGATAGTCATGCAATAGAAGATGTGTACATGCATGTCTATGAAGTAATGTATGGTGAAAATATTATTATCGTTTCTTTATCTGCTGCTAAGGGGACTGAAGGAAGCGAAGATGTAAAAGCTCATTTGGAGGATATGAGACAAATGGTAGAGAGTATTGATAGTCTGGCATCTTTAGAACTTCCATTACTTGAACCTACTTATAACGATATGTACTACCTCTCTCAGGCTGTTGCAAACCTCTATGGAATGGATGCAGAGGAAATCGATGAATATTACACAAGTGGTAAAGCAATAGATCGCTTACAAACAATTCTCGACAATAAAGAGTATGACCAAGCAGATGGAGCTGCTCACTTTGCTTTAGGGATGGCATTTGGTGTCGCGATGGTTTACGAGTACCCTGATCTACATTGGGTTTTGGTAAGTGATCAATATGGTAGAGAGCTTGCGCTGCAATATCAGAATTTGGCAGTTCAGTGTTTTCCTATCAGTATGATATTAAAACGCTTAGAGGACAATGAAGTTATTGATGTTAAGCATTTGTTGCAAGAAACGTTTAATCAAATTCAAGCTACCTTGCAGAAAGACGAGGATTTTAGATATTTAGAATACAATTACTAATAGTCCTTTAGACTCAATTTTTTGTCTTGTTGTGGAGAGTTTTTAGAATTCGGATTTTGCAATTGATTTAGTCAATACTTGTTTTCTTAAAGAAGAACCCTAATTTAATCAATACTTTGAGATTAGATATGATCATAAGAATAAGAGAACATGAATTGTTTTTATCACTTAGATCAAATTGCTATATCTCAGTGTACTGATTGCTCAAAAGGACTTTGTCCTTTGTGTTCACAGACATAAACGATACCTATTTGTCAAACCTATAAGTCAAAGCGGTTTACTTCAGAAAAGTGGACTATATTGAAAGATATTTTGACAATCTATATTGGAGGAGGAATACTCCTGTTCGTTTTTATTCAATTTACTATTAATACTGGTAAATCTCCAAGTAGTGATACACCAATAAAATTGGCTATATACTTTATGATGTTTTATCAATTTGCTGCTGTTATTGCAGGTTGGAAAATGTTCAGTAAGATTACATCATTTATGTTTATGTGATTGTCTATTATTGGTTAGTTAATCTACGTTATGATTAAGTTTCTCTTATCTTCACTTGTAGGATTAGTCATGTTGCCTTTTCGTACAATTCGAAGTATTCTTAGATTAATAGAGTTAAAGAAAATAGACCGTATTGGTAAAGTGGTTTAAAAGGGTTAACCCCTT
Organism: Myroides sp. LoEW2-1; assembly: GCF_009767705.1. Classification (NCBI taxonomy): domain Bacteria; kingdom Pseudomonadati; phylum Bacteroidota; class Flavobacteriia; order Flavobacteriales; family Flavobacteriaceae; genus Myroides; species Myroides sp. LoEW2-1. The sequence continues at coordinate 3,594 of NZ_WSPP01000035.1, forward strand.
TGAGTATACGGTATAAATATAGAGGGCAGTCAATTGCATTCAATTGACTGCCCTTTTATTTTGTGTATTATTAAATTTTTCTATTTTAGTTTATCTTGAATTAGATTGAGGATGTGGATATAATCTTCTTGATTAGCAACAAAGTCTAAGTCAGAGATATCAATGGTCAGCACCTTTTCCGGGTGTAGTGTCTTAACATAGTTTAGATAACCTTGGTTCACATTATCTAAATAGGTAGATGTGATATCACTTTCGTATGATCGTCCTCTTTTCTTTATATTGTCAAGTAGTCTGTCCGTATTTTGATATAAGAATACATAGAGATCAGGTTGAGGTGTCTCTTTGTACATGATTTCAAATATTTGATGATATAATCTGAACTCATCTTCTTCTAAAGTAATTTGAGCAAAGATGAGTGATTTGTAGATATAGTAATCTGCAATAACAAACTCCTTGAATAAGTCATATTGAGCTAAATCATCAGATAACTGATTATATCGATCGGCTAAAAACGACATCTCTAAGGGAAAAGCATATCGTGTTGCATCTTTATAAAACTTAGGAAGGAAAGGGTTATCTGCAAATCCTTCTAATATTAATTTAGCATTGAAATCATCAGATATTCGAGTAGTCAAGGTTGTTTTACCAGCTCCGATATTTCCTTCAATTGCTATAAAGTTGACATCCGTAAATCCATATTTACTGATAGGTTCTTCAATAGTTCCCACCAATTTGTATTCGGTTTGATCAGGACATACTTTCAGTAATTCTCGATACGATTTTTTTAGGATGGGATGTGACCATTCTAAATTCAAGTCAGCTGCCGGTAAAAGAACAAATCTCCTGTCCTGCATCAGAGGATGAGGTATGGTCAATGTCGAGCTATTGTGTACTTCTTGATTAAATGAAATGATGTCTATATCTATGATACGCGCTATATAACCTGGTTCGTTACTGCGTATTCTACCCAATGTTTTTTCAATTTCTAATATTTTAGAAATGGCTACTTCTCCTTCCAGTGTACTATGTATAAGTAATGCACAATTAAAAAAAGCCTCGCTTTGAAATCCCCAAGCAGGAAATTCGTAAATTGGCGAAACCTTAATAACAGTACCTATATGTTTGTGAATAAGATCAATGGCCTTTTGGATATTAGCCATTTTATCACCTTGATTGGTACCTATAGATAATACTATGTTATTTTGTGTATACATAAGGGCAAAGTAACTAAAAGAAATTTGAATAAATGCTACTTTTGTAGTAGTTCTTATCCACAAAATTAATTGGGAATGTAACAAAATTAGTATCAATACGACTAATAGAATAAATTGTTTTATATATGAGATTTTTAAGAAATGTGTTAGCGACAATCGTAGGGTTATTTGTCTTTACTATTTTAGCTTTCTTTATGTTATTGTCAATTGGAGCGGCAATCGGAAGTAGTGGCTCTGAAAAAGTAGTAGTTAAAAGCAATTCTGTTTTAGAATTAGATTTATCTAAAGTGACTTATGATTATGGAGGCAAATTTAACTTTAAAGATATCAGTATTTCAGATGAAGATACAGATGGTTTGTCAAATGTTTTGAAAGCCATTGAAGTAGCTAAATCAGATGATAAAATTAAGGGGATATCTATTTTGAAGAACAATTCTTCTTTGGGGATTTCACAGCGAAGCGAATTGCGTGAGGCATTAGAGCGTTTTAAAGAAAGTGGCAAGTTCGTCCTGTCTTATGCGGATATGTACTCGCAGACAGAATACTATTTAAGTTCTGTCGCTGATTCTATTTACTTGAATCCTGTGGGAGATTTAGATTTTAGAGGGTTAGCAACAGAAATTCTTTATTTGAAAGACCTTCAAGAAAAAACTGGTGTGAAGATGGAGGTGATTCGTCATGGTAAGTATAAGAGTGCTGTAGAACCATACTTAGAGAATAAAATGAGTGCAGCGAATTATGAGCAAATTTCAGTGTTTTTAAATTCTATTTGGGGTAATGTGGTTACTGATATATCAAACAGTAGAAATATCTCTGTAGAGAAACTGAATGAGATCGCTGGCAGTCTGGGTGCAAGAACACCTGAATTAGCTTTGAAAACAGGTTTGGTAGATAAAGTAGTTTACGAAGATGAGTATCATGCTGATATTAAAAAAGCACTTAACATAGACGACGATGCTGAGTATAATAAAATTAAAATTTTAGAATACACTAAGTCAATACATGCTGCTGAAGCTTTGAAAACAAAAGACGATCAAATTGCAGTTATTTATGCACAAGGTCAAATTTTAAGTGGTGAAGGAAATGTAAACTATATTGGAGAAGGGTCAATCAATAGAGCCTTGAGAAAAGCGAGAAAAAACGATAAAGTAAAAGCGATTGTTTTGCGCGTGGATAGTCCAGGTGGAAGTGCATTGACATCAGATTTAATTTGGCGAGAAATAGAGTTAACTAAAAAAGAGAAACCTGTAATTGTATCTATGGGAAGCATGGCTGCTTCTGGAGGTTATTACATCTCGTGTAACGCAGATAGAATTTTTGCAGATGCTACCACAATTACTGGGTCTATCGGCGTTTTCGGTATGTTGCCAAACTTCAGTAATGTCGCTTCGAAGTATGGCGTTAATGCACAACAAGTAAAAACGCATGAGAATGCAGTTATGTATAGCCCATTTAAACCTTTAGATGAAAATTCAAGAAAGCATATCACAGAAAGTGTAGAGAATGTATATACTACGTTTGTTAACCGTGTAGCAGCTGGTAGAGACATGACTTTTGAGCAAGTTGACGCTTTAGCACAAGGTAGAGTTTGGACGGGTACAGATGCGATTGCTAATGGATTAGTTGATGAGATCGGAGGCTTGAGTAAAGCTATTCAATATGCAGTTGATAAAGTTGAACTTGAAACTTATCAAGTTGTCAATTATCCTGAGTATGAATTAAATTTTGAGGACTTGCTTAGAAAATATTTAGGAGCTTCTGTTCTAAAAAACCAAGATGAGTTGATCAAAGAAAAGATTGGAGAAGCTAATTATGAACTAATTGAGCGTTTAAACTATTTTAATTCTCTAAAAGGAGTGCAAATAATATTACCTTATGAGATAACTGTCTATTAAGAGTAACAATAATGGAAATATGTAAGAGAGCCAACTGTATTTATACGTGTTGGCTCTTTTTTTCGTTATTTTGTATAAAATATATTTGTTATGGGTAAAAAGATTTTGAAATGGGGTGGAGGTATTCTTGTCCTATTAATTATTTTATTGTTATTAACTCCAGTCTTGTTTAAGGGGAAAATACAAGACTTAGTTAAGAAGACTATTAATGATAATATTAATGCCACAGTCAACTTTGAAAGTGTAAACTTAAGTTTAATACGCAATTTCCCTAAGGCAACAGTGTCGATTAATGAGTTAGTAGTTATTAATAAAGCTCCTTTTGAGGGAGATACACTTGTGTATTCTGAAAAGATTGGTCTGAAAATGTCAGTGATGCAATTGTTTAACAGTGCAAATGAACCAATGCAAATCGAGTCTATCTCCGCTCTGAATACAAAAGTGAATGTACTTGTAGATGAGAAGGGGGTAGCTAACTATGATGTGGCAATTATAGATGAAGAGGATCAAGAGGATTCAGAGGATTCAGAAACGACTCCTTTTTCATTGGCATTAGATTATTACTTAATCGAGAATTTGAATGTCAGCTATACTGATTTAAGTTCTAAGATGACTTTTATTGCAAAAGAGTTATACCATCAAGGTAAAGGAAACTTAGCTAATAATGTATTGGACTTAAATACGGAGACGAGAACGAAAGTTTCATTCGACATGGAGGGGACCAAAATGTTGAATGATGTAAATCTATCTCTAAAAGCCATTATCGGAATAGATATGGATAGTATGAAGTTTACATTTAAGGACAATAAGGCTTTGATTAATCAATTGCCTTTGCAGTTTGATGGGTCATTGCAGATGGTTGAGGATGGTCAATTGTACGATTTGACTTTCGGTACTCCTGATTCAGATTTCAAAAACTTCTTGGGATTGATACCTGAGGCTTATGCAGGAAATTTGGATGGGGTGACTACCTCAGGGGATTTTAAGGTGGATGGAAAAGTAAAAGGGAAATTATCTGAGCAAACGATACCGACATTGGCAATTCACATGGGAGCTAAGAATGCGTCATTCCAATATCCGGATTTGCCACAAGGTGTTTCAAACATTGTTTTAGATGTCAATATAATGAATCAGACAGGAATAGTGAAGGATACTTATGTTGACCTTAACAAACTGTCATTTAAAATTGATAAGGATGTTTTTAATGCAAGTGCAAACATTAGAAATATAACAGAGAATATACTTGTAAACGCTAAGTTTGACGGAATAATTAACCTGGCAAATGTGACAAAAGCATATCCAATAAAAATGGATATACCCCTTTCGGGAATATTGAAAGCAAATGTGAATACTGCTTTTGATATGAATTCGGTGGAAAAAGGACTCTATCAAAATATAAAAAACTCAGGTAGTCTATCGTTGACAGGGTTTAACTATTCAAATGATGCCATGGCGAAGCCACTGCAGATACAAGAAGCAGCTTTGACCTTTAATACAAGTAATGTAAGCTTGAATAAGTTTAACCTGAAAACAGGAACAACAGATATCGCAGCTGATGGTCGATTAGATAATTTATATGGGTTCTTATTCAAAAAGCAAACACTAAAAGGAAACTTCAATGTTAATTCAAGCAACTTTGTCTTGGCGGATTTAATGAAAGAAGATGTTGTTTCAACAACGGAAACTCCGAAGAAGGAAGAAAAAGCGACAAATGATGCAGCAGAGCCTTTAAAAATACCAGGATTCTTAGATTGTACTATTAACGCAAATGCCAAAAAGGTAGTCTATGACAATTTAGTGCTTAACAATGTGAAAGGTAGTTTGGTTATTCGCGATGAAGCTGCTCGTTTACAGAATATGTCAACAAATATCTTTAATGGTATACTAGCTTTTGATGGGAATGTATCAACAAAAGAAACTACTCCAGTTTTCGATATGAATTTAGGATTAAAATCCCTTGATGTAAAAAGTACATTTACAGAATTAGAGTTTCTTAAAACGATTGCTCCAATTGCGGGAATTGTTAGTGGAAAAATAAATGGAGATGTGAAGATGAGTGGAAAGTTAAATGCTTTAGACTTAACACCAGATATGAATAGTTTAAGTGGGGATATTCAAGGAACTTTGGTTGACTCTGAAATTGATCCACAAAAATCTCAATTGCTTGCGGCTTTAGATAAGGGGGTTTCTTTTATAGACTTAAAGAAAATAGATTTAAACAACAAGCGTATGCATATTGTGTTTAAAAATGGAAAAGTACAGTTTAAACCCTTTGACATAAAGTTAAAAGACATGGCGGTACAGGTATCAGGAGAACATGGTTTTGATCAAACGTTAGACTATGATTTAGATTTTAAAGTACCAGCTAAGTTATTGGGTAGTGATATTGCAAATACATTAGCTAAGTTAGGACCAAAGGAAAGCGATAAATTCAATGCGATCCCTGTAAAGGTAGAGTTAACTGGTAACTTTGCTTCTCCTAAAGTTGGAACAAATATGGGAGAAGTGGTAACTAATTTGACAAATCAGATTATTGAAGAACAAAAAAACAGATTAGTTGACAAGGGAACAGAAGCTTTGTTTGATATGCTTGGTGGAGGAAAGAAAAAGAATGAAGGGGAAGGAGCTAATGCGGAAGGAGAAGCAAAAAAAGATGAAACAGAAGAAGTTGTTAATAAACTCGGTGAAGGATTAAAAGGGTTATTCGGCAAAAAGAAAAAAGAAGAACCTACAAAAGAATAGTTTAAAAAAAAAGAGAGCTCTTTCTAAAGAGCTCTCTTTTTTGTTTTTCGTATTATTGAATATTTATATTGACTACAAAGCCTTCATAGGTACGAATATTAAATACGGTTCCATCTTCAAATATTAAATATTGACCTTTTACTCCTTTTAGTTTCCCTTCAAAAGAAGGCGTTTTTTCTAAATTGAGACTTTTAATTTTTGTTGGATATTGCAAGACAGGATAGTTGAGGTCTAATAATCTGTTCGATGTTGTGTCAAAATAAGATTTAACTTCTTCTGGTAGCTTGTCTAAGAGAGATTCTCTTATTGCATATAAATCTTCTGTAGCTATTTCGTTTTGAAGCATTTTTCTCCAATTCGTTTTGTCTGTAAAGGTATCTTTTAGAGCTACTTCAGTGATTCCTGCTAAATATCGGTTTGGCACCTCTACAATCTCTATTGCTTTTGATGCTCCCTGGTCTATCCATCTGGTAGGAACTTGAGTTTTACGAGTAACGCCTACTTTTACATCGCTGGATAATGCAAGGTATACTATATGAGGTTGTAATTGAACTTTTGATTCATAAGCTAAGTCGCGGTCTTCAATCCCTAAATGTGCTGTACTTAGTTCTGGTCTCATAATCCAATCACCAACTTCAGCACTTTTATAAAAGCAATCATAGCAAAATCCTTGTCGAAATATCTTTTTGTGCTCTCCACAGTTCAAACATTCATATCCGACAAATTCGATTTGAATTGTTCTGTCTAATATTTGATTGATATTTAAAAAGTTATTTTTAAAGACTAAATAGTATTCAATAGGATTGTTAAATTCCGTCTGCATTTTGTTTAAAACTCCTTCGTATTGCATAAATAAAATTGTTATTTTTGGTAAGGCAGTAAAAATACAAAAAACATTTACTACTAAAATTATTTGCTTTTTTATTTAAAAGTAAATTAGACTGATTATTTGACACTATATGGCTTTTACAATTATTAATTCTATAGCATCATGGATTCTCAAGAAGCGAATTCATCAAATAGATTTGTTTAGAAAATACCCTAATGAAGTTCAAAATGATTTGTTTTTAAGTTTGATTAAAACAAATGAAAAAACTTTATTGGGTAAAGAGTTTGGATATGAAAGTATATCTAACTATAAGACTTTTTCTGAAAGAGTACCTTTATTCAAGTATGAGGAATTTGAACCTTATATAGAGCGTGCGCGAAAAGGTGAAAGCAATATATTTTGGCCAGAGCAGATTCGTTGGTTTGCAAAGTCAAGCGGAACCACTAATGCCAAGAGCAAGTTTATTCCTGTTAGCAATGAAGCTTTAGAGAATTGTCATTACAAAGCAGCAAAAGATCTATTGTGCTTGTACTTAAATAACAATGAAAATTCCCAACTCTTTACTGGAAAAAGTTTGAGATTAGGTGGAAGTAAGCAGTTGTATGAAGATAATAATACTTTTTTTGGTGATCTTTCGGCTATTCTGATTGACAATATGCCTTTTTGGGCAGAGTTTAGCAGTACGCCAAGTAATAAGACTTCCTTGATGTCTGAATGGGAAAGTAAGATGAATGCGATCATCAAAGAGGTTAGAAATGAGAATGTAACAAGTTTTGCAGGTGTTCCATCTTGGATGCTGGTATTGTTTAATCGCATTATTGAGGAAACAGGTAAGCACGATTTACACGAGCTATGGCCCAATGCAGAAGTTTACTTTCATGGAGGAGTTAGTTTTGAACCGTATAAGGATCAATATAAGAAGTTATTGCCAAGAAAAGACTTTAGGTATTACGAGATCTATAATGCGTCAGAAGGGTTCTTTGCTATTCAAGATCAGAACGATTGTAATGAGTTGCTTTTGATGCTTGATTATGGCATTTTCTATGAATTTATACCTATGGATACCTATGGGACGTCAAATCAAAAGATTATTCCGCTATCCGAAGTTGAAAAGGACAAGAATTATGCTATAGTTATTACAACCAATGCTGGTTTAGTACGTTATTTGATTGGAGATACTGTTCGATTTACAAGTTTACTACCTTATCGCATTAAGATCACTGGAAGAACTAAGCACTATATCAACGTTTTCGGAGAGGAATTAATGATTGAGAATACGGATAGAGCACTGGCTAAGACATGTAATGAGTTTAACGCTGAGGTAGCTGAATATACAGTTGCACCAATTTTTATGAATGGAACAGATAAAGGAGCTCACGAGTGGTTAGTCGAGTTTACTAAAGAACCTTCGGATATGAGACTTTTTAGTGAAGTATTAGATAAAAACTTACAAGCATTAAATTCTGATTATGAAGCTAAAAGAGCTAATAATATGACATTGAATCCATTGGTTTTTCACAATGCAAGAAAGAATTTGTTCTACGACTGGTTAAAAAACAACGATAAGTTGGGAGGCCAACATAAAGTTCCAAGATTGTCTAATGAGAGAAAATTGTTAGAAGAACTTTTAAATATGTAGAATAGAAAGTAATATAAATAAGAAAACCTCGCCTTGCGAGGTTTTCTTTTTATGAATAGTTTTGCTAAAATTATTTAGCAGCTTCTTCTGTAGCTGGAGCTTCTTCTGTAGTAGCTGGAGCTTCTTCTGTAGTAGCTTCAGTTTCAACAACAGTTTCTTCAGTTGTAGCTGGAGCCTCTTCAGTTGTAGCTGGAGCTTCTTCAGTTGTAGTTTCAACAGTTGTTTCTTCTTGAGTTGCTTCTTTTGCAGTTTCTTTACAAGATACAAAAGATACTCCCATCATAGCTACTAAAGCAATGCTTAATGCGATTTTTTTCATCTTAAATT
>NZ_WSPP01000303.1:0-1136 GCF_009767705.1 Myroides sp. LoEW2-1
CAAGAAAACTTTCACATCAGCTCTTATGCACAAATTTAGAACTATAGATAAAGTTCAACCATCACTATTCCAGAATTCATTTAGAGATGATATCTCTTTCTAAAAATAGTAGCCCTTATACTTATGTTTTAGAGCGAATGAAAGAGATATGAAGTAGAATTGCTTTATAGTATTTAGCTAAAGGAAATCAGTGTTTAAATAGCAGAATAAAAAATAGTACTTTCCTTGGGCTTTCTTGCACTTTTCTTGCGGTATCCTTGCACTTTTGTCCACAAAAAGGGGTGTTTCTCGAAGAAAACCCCTAGTATCCCCCTAGAATCCCCTAAGAAAGTGCGACCAAAACAGCACCTGTTCACATCGTTAATAAAAGTAGTTGAGAGCTATAGCTCCAAAAAGCGCACTAACAGATAGCCGCATTGACAGATATGGATTTCCACAATCATTCTTCCCTTAAAAGTAGAGCTATAATTTTGTCAACAATGCTTTTGTGTTTGCTGTATTAAAGTACTCAACGAAATACACTGATAAACCTATAGTCAATATTACTTTACTGTCCATCATCGAACAAAGTTCCTTCTTTACACTTTCCGCACTTACTTTGCACCTTAAACGACTCTTACCAATTTATGTGATACAAATGAGGGTAAACTATAATACCATGAGCCAACATTAAATTCTCTCTCACTTATAGCCTATTAGCAATCCTGTTTCTCTCTCAATATTGGTGATTACAAGAAAACAAGACCAATAGTCAATAAATCCAATTGATATTTAGTCAAAAAGCAGATTAGAACACCTTAAGACATTTCGCAAACAAGTACTAAAACAGAATTCTCACCTTAAAAAAGCATCAGCTCCATTCGCCTATAAAACCTACAAGTAATCCAAATACAACACTGTGATATAAGTTCATACATCAGCATTGCATAATTCATAGCTTCCACCTCATCTATCCCCCGTATTCTTCAACGTAAACCAACAAACAGCAGCCCTATAGTATTTTATACCTTTCTGTAAAAAAACACACTATAATACGTATCCACGCGAGCAACCACATATTTCATAAGCTAACTTAAGGTAGTAAGTTTGTTTCAAATAATAAATAGATGAGCAAACAAGAAATAATGTATTCTCAT
>NZ_WSPP01000304.1:0-4217 GCF_009767705.1 Myroides sp. LoEW2-1
TAATAACCTACCTGCCAAAAATGATGTTATTTTTTAAAAGAGGTAATCTTTTTATTGTGGAGTATTCAATCTTACAAACAAATAATTGTAAGTCTATTAAAAGTTCAAAGTTGTAACTTAAATATAAATCGTCTACTTTTACTTTAAATCTTAAAATAAAGAAACAATGACTACTTTACAAATTGGAGATAAAGCACCAAGTTTTAAAGGTGTAGATCAAGCAGGAAAAACACATCAATTATCAGATTATAAAGGAAAAAAGCTTGTTGTATTCTTCTATCCAAAAGCAAGTACACCAGGCTGTACTTGGGAAGCATGTAATCTTCGAGATAATTATACAGAGTTAAAAGATAAAGGGTTTGAATTATTAGGGGTTAGTGCAGATTCAGCAGCAAGACAACAGAAGTTCATTGAGAAAAATGAATTGCCTTTTCCTCTTTTAGCTGATGAAGATAAAGCTGTCTTAAATGCCTTTGGTGTATGGGGACCAAAGAAATTCATGGGACGTACTTATGATGGAATTCATCGAACAACTTTTGTGATTGATGAAAATGGCATATTAATAGATGTGATCACAAAAGTAAAAACGAAAGATCACGCCGCACAAATTTTAGAATCTGTAAAATAATAACAAGTTACTGGTGTATTATATTACAAGATAAAACGTTATAATAAAAGATAGTGACTTTTATAGTACTATCTTTTGTTTTTTTAAGTATCATTAAATACTTGAGCTTATGAAAAAATTGTATGAAAAAAGAGTTTCAAAAGAAGATCTATACCTACTCAAGGAGCACAGTAGTGTAGAAAGTGAAGAACTGCAACATTTGGTTGAACAAGAATGTAGTGTTAGTTCAAATGAGTGGAGAACCTTTATAGAGTATTTCTTATTAACCTTGGGGAGTGGTTTATTAGTAAGTGGCATTGTGTTCTTTTTTGCCTATAATTGGAATGATATGCCAGCATTTGGCAAGTTTGCTGTTGTATTAGGATTATTAGTCGTAGCTGTTTATTGTAGTGTGACTAACCGTATGACAGAATCTACTCGAAAGGTAAGCTTAGTAATAGCATCTGTTTTAGTAGGAGTTTTGTTTGCTGTTTTCGGTCAAGTTTATCAAACTGGAGCCAATGCCTATGATTTATTCTTAGTTTGGACGATAACGATAATCCCATGGACAGTTGTTTCTAAATTCTCAGTACAGTGGTTAGGCTTAGTAGTCTTAGTAAATACTACTTTCTCTTTGTTCTTTTCTCAAGTCAGTACTGAATTGAATTTTTACATGGTGTTAAGCTTGTTTTTAAGCTTCAATATCACATTGTTTGTCCTTCCATTTTTAATCGGAAGAATGCAGGGATTTGTACCTTCAAAGTACTATACTGCGATAATGGCTTTTGTATGTACTTGTATTGCTGTTTTCTCTATTTCGGCATGGATATTCACTATTAGTTCAAACTATGATATTAATGATCTAATGGGAGAATCAATAGCAGTTATACTGAGTTGTGTATGGATAGGAGCAAGCTATTATTGGAGTGTTAAACAACGCAATATTTTGTTTTTTAGTTATTTCGGTTTAGCAGTCGTTTCTATTTTATTTATGTTGTTATTAAAGTGGTTTAAGCTTGAAATAGTTTCCCTGCTGCTCTATACAATTTACATTATTGGGGCTACCTATGGCTTAATTAAAGTAATTATGAATATGAATAAAACTTGGAAAGATGAAAGAGAATAGTCAATTCAATACAATTTTATCCTCTTTAGAAGCTAAAGGGGTTGAAATTGATCAGACTGGAATCATGCAGAAAAGAGAAGATAATTCATTGAAAACAGTTTTCATAAAGATCATATCAGTTGTAGGAGGTTTAATTGCCATGGGAACATTCTTAGGGTTTATATCTTTAGCCTTTGCCAGAGACTCTAATTTTGATATACTATTTCTGAGTTTTGGATTACTGTCAATGATTGGTTGTTATTTTATTCATAAAAGTACAGACAATGCAGTAAGAGATGGAGTTGGAATAGCCCTTTATATCAGTGGTTTTGTCCTGCTGTTAGCGGCTCTTATTCAGCACGATTTCATACCTACAAATATGTATATTGCTACAATAGTTATAGCCTCTATAAGTTTGTTTTTATATAAAAATCAGATTATAACCTTTATTGCTGCTACTGCCATAATCATAGGATGTCACGGATTACTGTTTGAGAATTTCAGCAATGATTATCTTAGTTTACTCTTACTTGTTTTGCTTTTAAGCGTAGTGTTTCTCTTTTATAAAGAGACTTTTTTAAGAAGTACAAGTTTGTGGTGGAATAACAATTACCAAGCAATCTTAGTTGCTACTTTTTGTTATTGTTTAGGCTTGAGTATCATGACATCTGTAGAGATGTTTTTACCTTACTATGGTTCCGAGAGAATGCTGTTTTCATACTCTACCAAAGTAGTGTTTATATTGATAACATTAGGTAGTTTGTACATTTTATTAGATAGGGCTTTAATACAAAATACTGTCATTAAAGGAATGTCAATCGTAATTACGGCTGTGTTTTTATATTTATTGGGAATTGATTATCCCGCTTTTATAGTTGGCTTTTTGTTTGCATTATGGTCGTATAACAACCAATTTAAAACAGGTATTGTTTTGTCTATATGCACTTTTATTTGGGCTATGGGAATGTATTATTACGACTTGAGTATTTCACTATTAGCAAAATCAATTTCTTTGATGTTTAGTGGGATTATTTTTCTTAGTGTTTATTGGGTAATTCATAAAAATTGGAAACAAGATGAGCAAGAATAGGACAAATTATGTGATATTAATCACAACAGTATTGATAGTATTATTTTTCATTCGCGCTGTGTTTGAAAAGGAGCAAACGATTAAAGAAGGACAGTTAGTCTTATTAGAATTAGCTCCTGTTGATCCAAGATCTTTAATGCAAGGGGATTATATGAGGTTGAATTACAAGATTTCTACAGGGATGAGTGATTTTCTAAATGATAGTTTATTTGTAAGTGAAACAAATGATTCACTTGGCATTACGCAGGACAGTTTTAATAAAGCTCCTATTACTTCTTACAAGGATACAAGAGGTTTTGTCCTTTTAAATATAGACGAGAAGGGGATTGGTCACCTTGTTGATTTATCATCTAAGATAAAAGAAAAAGGAGATAATCAGATTTACGTTAAGTTTTTCAATAAGACCAATTGGAATTTCAATATTGGAGCAGAAAGCTTTTTCTTTCAGGAAGGTGAAGCAGAGAAGTTTGAAAAAGCTGTTTACGGAGGCTTAAGAGTTGATGAAAAGGGAAATAGTGTATTAGTAGGGATGTACGATAAAGATTTAAAGCTAATTGAATAATTGCAATAGCATCAAAAAAAGAGGTTCAATATTGAACCTCTTTTTTTGATCTTTATTTTAGTATGCTTCAAATGTTATAGTATGAGTTTGCGAGTCAATATTTGAGGATAGTTCATAATTACTGTAAGTTTTAATTGCAGTAAAGCCAGCGTGTTTCAAAGCCAGTTCGAACTCTTTTATTCCCCAGAATCTCAAGCTAAAATAATCTAATTCACTTGATTTTAAAGAACCTTCATTTGACCAGTACTCATAACGCAATTGAGAAGTAGTTGTTTGAGTTAAAAAATTGACTTCTTCACGCGTTTCTGTCAATGTCAAAATACCATCTTTTACTTTCCAACTTCGCGCCATCATGGTAGGTTCACTTAAACAAGAAAGAGGAGATAAATCAATGATAAGTTTCCCTTTCTCGTTTAAAACCGCCTTAAATCGCTTGAGAACATCTATAGCGATATTTACATCTGTGATTAGTTGAAATGAACCTGCAGGCAATATTACAGCATCATAGCGACTGTTTAGGTTAAAGTCTTCGAAGCGCTCTTGTGCTAATTCAGGGTTTAGCTGTCTTTTTTGAACTTCAGCTTTACAATAGTCAAGCATTTCTTTTGAAGCGTCAAACCCTGATATATCAAATCCTTGTTCTAAAAGCGGGATTAATACACGACCATTTCCCGTTGCTGGTTCAAGTATTTTACCTGAAATACCTTGAAGTCTTTGACTGTAAAATTCTATATCTCCAAAAGAGCGACCGATAGGTTTATCTAAGTGATATACCCAGGAGGCAAGTGTACTATATCTATTGGTTAAATTTTGATTGTCCATATTATAGAAAATACTTTAGGTTGTCAATTAG
>NZ_WSPP01000305.1:0-1617 GCF_009767705.1 Myroides sp. LoEW2-1
ATAGTATATTTTCCAAATGATATCTCTATTAGAATACAATTTACGCGTATCACTTAAAAACCAAAATATTAATAATCAACCCTTTACAACCAACTACCAATTTTAACATTTATTTTATCAATCTTTAAAGATAGGCTGTTTCACAACCTTTTATTCAACTTTTACATACTTATCGATTATTTTCAGGCATACCTCTACTCACAAAACATTACTTTTCCCCAGTATATATCGATGTAATAGTCTCAAGAAACAATAAACCACAGTCTAACACAGTTATCTCCCTCCTTTCTTAAGGATATTTCTAAACTCATAACACTCATTTTATCAAAAAAATAAAATTATTAATAATTCTTAAAAAACAATAATTAAACTCAAATACAACCTATTTTCCCTCCTTATATATAATAAAAACAAAGCGTATTAAAAATATACCTAAAACACCTAAAAAACAGCTTTAATCACTTTTATACTTATTAACACTAATTTGTTGAAAAAAAAATTACATTTGCCCGAAATAACTCAAGTAAGCTTAAATAACAACTTAGAAAATGCAAAACATTCCTAGTGTTGACTTACGTGATTTCCTATCGGATGACCCGGTACGTAAACAAAAGTTTGTAAATGAAATCGGAAAAGCCTACGAAGAAATTGGATTCGTAGCATTAAAAGGACACTTCTTAGATGATCAATTAGTAGAGAATCTTTACCAAGAGGTGCGCAATTTTTTTAACCTACCATTAGAAACGAAGCAAAAGTACGAAGTTCCAGGTATTGGCGGTCAAAGAGGGTATGTCGCTTTCGGTAAAGAAAGTGCTAAAGGACGCTCTGAAGGAGACTTGAAAGAGTTTTGGCATTTTGGTCAATACGTAGAAGACAATCCTGAATTAGAAGCTTCTTATCCTGCAAACGTAACTGTCAATGAATTGGCACACTTTAATGCAGTTGGAAAAGAAACCTACAAAATGTTGGAAAAAACAGGAGTTTACGTTCTAAGAGCTTTATCGCTTTTCTTAGGACTTGATGAGTTCTATTTTGACAATTATGTAAAAAATGGAAATAGCATTCTACGCCCTATCCATTACCCTCCTATCACATCTGAACCAAATAATGCAGTAAGAGCGGCAGCACATGGTGACATTAACCTTATTACACTTTTAATGGGCGCTCAAGGAAAAGGTTTACAGGTTCAAAACCACAATGGAGAGTGGATTGATGCAATCGCTGGAGAAGACGAGTTGGTAATCAATGTAGGGGACATGTTATCTAGACATTCTAACAACAGATTAAAATCGACTATTCACCAAGTGGTAAACCCTCCAAGAGAAATGTGGAGTACTTCTCGATACTCTATTCCTTTCTTTATGCACCCTGTTAGCACAATGCCTTTGAACTGTTTGGAAAATTGTATTGACGAAAACAATCCAAAACAATTTGAAGATATTACTGCTGGAGAATTTTTACACCAACGATTAGTAGAACTTGGATTAATAAAATAATTCAACAAGAAGCATATTCAAAAGAGGCTGTCTAAAAAGCCTAAAAAACAAAACCCCGTCTAAAAAAGGCGGGGTTTTTTCATTGTTTGTCCTCAAAAATAATTATCTTCAAGGTGCAACC
>NZ_WSPP01000306.1:0-2696 GCF_009767705.1 Myroides sp. LoEW2-1
TTAAAGCATTCAGAGCTCAGTTTAGAGGTGTAAGAGATATTGATTTCTTTTTATACTGATTGACTAAGCTTTATGCCTAAACACAACTTTTGAGATTGATCCATAAGAACTTCGTTTATAAATTAACCAACAAGCATCAAGTAACTTATATAAATAAATAGATAGGAGGAATTTGGTAGTGTACTTCAAAAATTTGCTTTTCTTTCTTGCAGAGGGCTGGAAAACTACTCTGAAGTCGCAAGTTTTTGATTGAAGTGGTAGGTAGACTCAAAATATTGAGGGGTTTACGGATTTCTTCATATTGTATTAAAAAACTTTATTATTTTTACATGAGAAACTTTATTATTTAAAAATAATGAATTATATATTTAGCACTAATTCTACTGATCGTGTGTTGTGAGTAGAAAAAGTAGCCTTTATATTTGAACTAAAGTTACCTAAACTATATGATAAATGTAAAATCTCGTGTGTAATTTCTCACGAGGTAATGCATTTATTGATGCTTTTCAAAAAACAAGTATAGATGGTATATATGCTTGTGGTGATAATACCAGCGTATCGGCCGCAGTAGCGAATAGATCTTTGGCTGGGGCAACCATAGTTAAAGAACTTACTGAAGAGTTGTTCTGAAAAGATAAAGAGGGATTTTTTTTGAGATACCCTCTTTGTTAAAAAATATTTTACAACTGTAGCTTTAATTTCTACTGTTAGATTTTCAAATAATCCTTTTACATTAAGTACTGTTGTTGCTTGCTTGATTTTATGCTTAACAAGACATTCTTGTAAAATAGAAAAATGTTACATCAGTTCAGTGGTATAAATTGTATAGATATTTAATTTAACAATAACTTTAAGGGGATAATCTGCTGTTTTTATTACCTCTTCTAAGTTCTTAATAAAGAGTAGAAGCTGAGTTTTCATATCAGCATTACTTGAAATTCCATTAGCGTTGATGGCTACTTGACCAGAGCAGCATAAAGTACTTTGAACATTTTAATTTCTATTGCTTGAGCGTAGTTACGCTCAGATTGCCATTGCCAAGGGTTAATAGCTGTTTTAATCATTTTGCTTTCTTATTTAAGTTAAATAGCAAATTTGCTATTAAATGCTTAAATCAACAGTTGACCTATATCAGAAATAAAAAGTGAGGTAGATCACTTTAAATCTAATCGGCTTAGTGTTTCTCTAGAAACTCCAAGATAAGCAGCTAATAGAGATTTTGGAACGCGCTGCATAATACCAGGAAAGCGTTCTTGAAGTTCAAAGAATCGCTCTGTAATATTGTTTTCATCATGGATAAAATACGCTGCTGCCCTTCAATAAATCCCTTGTGCGTTTTATCTAAAAAGAATTCATTTATCATAGGAAGTTCTTTTCTTAGTCTATTATATCCTTCTAAATCCAAAGCATAGACCTGCGTATCTTCAATACAATCTAAACTTATACTTGCTAGATATTGGCTGTAGAATGCTTTTTGATCCGTTTCCCACTAGCCTTCCATTGCAAAGTCTACAATATGCTCTTTGGCATTATTGTCAGTATAAATAAGTTTTAATAGACCTGTATCAATAAAGAACAGATAGGGGGCAGGTTCTCCTTCTTGAATTAAAAATTGATGTCTTTTATATTTTTTAAACACAAAACAAGACAAGACAAAATCAAACTGCTTGTCTGTTATAAAGATTACTTGTTCTATTGGTTTCTTAAGAGTATTATTTATGTGATTTACTTTAGGTAAAGATATAAGCTCTGGTACATTAAAGATATATAAGTATATAATTATAGTTGTTCTAAATGTTTACTAATCAAATCAGCAGTTTGTTTGGGATGAGAAATAAGTCCTCCATGACCTGCACCTTGAATAGTCTGTAATTCTATTGAATTAACTTTCTGTTTTATTGTTTTTGCTACAGCTGGATATACTAAGATAGAATCTGAGCCTGTAATAAGTGTTATTCTACCACTAAATTGATTAAGGTTTTCGGGTTTTATATTTAATCTTTCAGGATCATTGGCTTGATCAAGCCAAGTAGTGTAACTAGCTGTCATTGTATTTCTGGCTCTTTGATCAAAAACAGAATACCAACTACCTTTTCCAAAGGCTACTTTTTCAATAAAATTAAAGGTTCCCTGTTCAATGTGTCCTTGTTCAAGTAAAGTTTTACTTTTTTGCATTTCACTTTGAACCTCTGATAAAATTTGTTTGTATTGAGTTTGTCCTTTAAGCATTCCAAAAATAGGAGGTTCATATAAAACAATGCTCTCAACTCTATCAGCGTGATTATTAGCAAGTTCAATTGTGATATTTGCTCCATAAGAATGTCCAATAAAATGAGCTTTCTCAATCTGCAAAGCATCGAGTAGGGAGACGGCATCTTGGACATCCATTGATATTGTACCTTGTTCTTTATCTAAAGAAGAAGCACTATGTCCTCTTCTATCATATAAAATAATGGGGTTAGTAGTAGTTTTAATTAACTCTTCTGCTACTGGTAGCCAAGAATTATGATCATCCCACGAACCATGAATAAAGACAATTGGTATACCTTGACCTTTTTTATAGCGTATAGCTAAATCAACATCACTTTTATTGATAAGATAAAGAGGCGTATTTTCAATTGTAAAATACTCAAGTTCTGTTTTTGAAGTAGTTTGAGCAAATACATCAATAGAAAATAACTCAAATAGTAATAAGA
>NZ_WSPP01000307.1:0-225 GCF_009767705.1 Myroides sp. LoEW2-1
TATCAAAACTCTTGCGCATATCACAAGCTTGTCTATACAAATGAAATTGATTAGAACTACTCAAACTAAACATTATACTAAGTTTACTAATGAATATAGTTCGCTAAGATTGTCTGTTTGTACACGTAGCTTTACACCATTGGGATATACGATTTCATATTCTTGACTATTGCTTACTTGGTCTTTTGTCACAGTTATAAAATTATTGTCTAATTGTGTTGACTC
>NZ_WSPP01000036.1:0-4447 GCF_009767705.1 Myroides sp. LoEW2-1
GATTATTGTTGAGCCCAGTAGTGCTGTAGCACTTGCTGTTCTAATTAAAGAGCGTCCTCTTTTCGAAGGAAAAAAAGTAGGTATAATATTGTCAGGAGGTAATGTTGATTTAGATAACTTACCATTTGATAATTAATTAGATAAAAGCAAAAGGAAGTTAGTTTTAAACTAACTTCCTTTTGCTTTTCTTTATTTTTATTTCTTTTCTACCAAAGTATAGTCCTGCTACAATGAGTACGCCGCCTATAATTTGCATAATACCTAAGTGTTCTTCATCCAGTAATCCCCAACCAAAGGCAATTAAAGGCATGAGCAAAGATACAGATGAAGCAAAGCTTGCATTTGTTTCGTTTATCAACTTATAGTAAAATATATTTGCCAACGCACTTCCGAAGAAAGCCAGTAGAAATACGAAGCCTATTCCTTGTATCGCTTCAGGGTGATCCCATATTGTTTGGAAGAAGCCAGTACTGATTAGCACGATAAGAGCTGGAACTAAAAGAACAAACTCAATAAAAGCGGTCCATACAATTGGGGGAATATCTCCCATATATTTTTGCGTTAACAATCCACTATAGGCATACATAAGTGAGGCTATAATCAGCAATAAGTGGTAGAACCATTCATTGGGAACGACTGTCGCTGTTTCTGGACTTTGTAAGAGTAAGATAACTCCTATGAAAGAAAGAACAACTCCTGTGACTTCACCTAAATGCGTTTTGTACTTAAAGAATAAGGCACCTAATACAATGACGAAAATAGACATCAAAGCGTTTAGTATTCCCGCAATAGAACTGTGAAGGTGTACTTCAGCAATAGGAAATAAGAACATCGGAATAAAGCTTCCTACGACTGCTGTTAAGAATAACCAATGAAACGTTTTTTTGGGCATTATCTTTATATGCTTAATCGAGATAGGCAATAGGAAGATACCTGCAAAAGTTATTCGCAGGGCTCCAACTTGTATGGGAGTGAAATACTCTAATCCTCTTTTTATCAGTATGAATGAAGATCCCCATACAAGCGATAGAACTATTAAGGTAATCCAGTGTTTAGGCTTTATTTTCAATGTTTATTACTTTTTGGTGCTGTGTATATTATAAAAAAAAGACCACAAATTGTTGTGGTCTTTATATTTTGATGGTTAAGTTAGTTAACTCTTTTTTCTTGTATCTAGTTCACCAAAATACATCTCTTGGAAACTCTTATTAACTCCGTGATCAACGCGTTTGTGGAAAGTTTTTGGGTCAATTTCTACCGGTTTTTCATATCCACATGCACTAATAAACTCACCTAAAGCTTTCATTGTATTAGCATGGAAGTTAGCAACGCGTTTTCTCTTGTCAGTTACATTCAAAGCAGAGTACAATTGCTCATCTTGTGTTGCAATACCTACAGGACAGTGACCACTATCACATTGTAAAGCTTGGATACATCCTAAAGCGAACATCATACCACGAGCACTATAACAAGCATCTGCACCTAATGCCATTGCTTTTGCAATGTCAAACGCAGAGATGATGCGTCCTGATGCTAAGATTCTAATTTTATCTCTTAATCCACTTTCGATTAAAGTTTTATTAGCAAACACTAAAGCATCGTTTAGCGCCATACCCATATAGTCAATGAATTCAAGTGGAGCAGCTCCAGTACCTCCTTCAGCACCATCAACAGTGATAAAGTCTGGGTGGATTCCTGTTTCAACCATTGCTTTTACTATAGCTGTAAATTCATCTTTTCTACCAATACATATTTTGAAACCAACTGGTTTACCATTTGCTAACTTTCTCAATTTAGCAATGAATTGAATTAATTCAGTTGGATTAGAGAATGCAGTGTGACCTGAAGGAGAGTGTACTGTTGTGTGAGGTACAATACTTCTGATCTTAGCAATTTCTTCTGTATTTTTTTCAGCTGGTAACAATCCACCATGACCTGGTTTAGCACCTTGAGATAATTTAATCTCAATCATTTTTACTTCAGGGTAGTTTGCACGTTCTTCAAATAAAGCATCATCAAAGAATCCCTTTTCATTACGACAACCAAAGTATCCTGTACCGATTTGCCAAATTAGATCTCCTCCTGAACGGTGGTATTGACTAATACCTCCTTCTCCTGTGTTATGAGCAAATCCTCCAATTTTAGCACCCTCGTTCAAAGCTGTAATCGCTCTTTTACTTAAAGCACCATAACTCATCGCACTAATATTATATATACTTGCACTATACGGTTGTGAACATAAATCGCTTCCGATAGTCACTCTAAAGTTAGTGTCGTTTACTCTTTTTGGATATACAGAGTGAGATGCCCACTCATAACCAATTCTATTTGGATCATCTTGCATACCAAAAGAAACAGTTTGTTTCTCGTTTTTCGCTCTTTGGTAAACGATAGAACGTTCACGTCTATTAAATGGTCTTCCATCTAACTCACCTTCCCAGAAATATTGTCTCATTTCAGGACGAATAGATTCGAACATATATCTAAAACGAGCGAATATAGGATAGTTTTTACGTATCGTATGTTTTGTCTGCTTCAAATCAATAATTGTAAGGATTGCTAAGAATCCAGAAATTACTGTGTTAACAATAGCCGCTATTGAATTTGGATTAAGGACTAAAGAGAGAATAGAATATGCTAAGTATAGTACCACACATGCAATTGTCAATTGTCCAAAAGTAAATCTGTTTAGGAATTTTTTGTGAAACATAAAATAGAATTTAATGCAATCTAATTGTTGTTTAGTTTGTAAATGTTATTACGGTTATTAGTTTAAATTTTCACTCAAATAATCATTGATTTGTTATAGTCAAATCAATCAATTAATTAAGTGTAAATCGTCGCAAAGGTAGCAAAGATTTTGAATTTACCGAGTTTTTGTAATTATTATTTTGTTAGTGAAAACAGGTAAAAATATCAAATTCATAATTTTTATCTTTTTATTATATAATTATTTGGTAATATGATATTTGATTACGAAGAATACTCTAATTTGTTATTAGATATTGGTGTTTTTCTAAGGCCACTTTTGCGACTTATAGATACTTTGTCTACCCGAAACTTGATAAGCAATGTAACACGCCAATGCAAAGTAGAGCGCATTCTCAATTCCAAACAGTTCGATTGCCATAAGTGTACAAGCCCATGGTGTCTTGGTTGCCCCTGCAAAAACAGCTACAAAACCAATAGCTGCCAAGATATCCACTGGTATATTTAAATAGATAGAAAGAAAACTTCCCAATGTAGCTCCAATGAAAAACAAAGGCGTTACTTCACCTCCTTTAAATCCTGCACCAAGCGTAATGGCTGTAAAGACTATCTTTAGCAAAAACACTTCTGCACTTTGTTGCACAAAAAAAGATTCTTCTATTGTCGGTACACCTAATCCCAAATATTTGAAATCTCCGATAATCAATATAAGTAAAACAAATATTGTACCACCTATCAAGGGTCTAAGTGGAGGATAGACTATATGTTTAGTTAATGTTTTGTTACAGAAATCTGTAAGTTTTATGAAGATTATTGCTGCAAGACCGAAGGCAACTCCCGTTAAGCTTACTTTAGCTATAGATAATAGGTCAAAAGGGAGCGTAGTGTTTTGTTTATATGCTGTATGGGTGATGCCCCATTGTAGGCATATAATGTGTGCAATTACAGCAGATAATAAGACAGGATAGACATATTTGTATTTTACTCTACCTACAAGCATGAGTTCTAAGGCAAATAGGGTTCCAGCTATAGGAGTACCGAAAACTGAAGCAAAACCTGCACTTACCCCAATGAGGAGGATTGTTTTTCGATCGATGCTAAACAAGGAAAATAGCCTTGAAAATTGATCAGCAATAGCTCCTCCCATTTGTATAGCTGTGCCTTCTCTACCAGCAGACCCTCCAAACAAGTGAGTGACTAGTGTACCTAAAAGCACTAAAGGAGCCATTTTGAAGGGAATGATAGCCTTTGGTGTATAATATTCATCTATCAAGAGATTGTTGCCCTTATTAGCTCTACCTGCATAATAGTAATAGAGCAAGCCTATTAAAAAACCAGCTATGGGTAGAAAATAGAGCAAGTAGATATGGTGTGATCTAAATTCAGTGATGTGTTCGAGAAGATAGAGGAATAAAGCTGATGTAGTTCCTATGAAAGAACCTATTACCGCACTTAGTATGGTCCACTTTACAAAGTAAATTACAATGTTTTTTTTAGATAATCCCGCTTTTAAGGTAGTTAAAAAATGATATGCCATAGCCTATTAAATAGTAGTTATACTGTTTTTTTAATAGACGTCATCAGCATATTTAAGCGGTTCGAGGCAGACATCATTGCCTATATTTGTAAAACAAAGGTATAAAAAAAGTCTGATTCAACTGAACCAGACTTTAAATTTTTAGTTTTAATATCATTAAATATCATCAAAACTTACATCCGTGAAAGAATTTACTTCATC
>NZ_WSPP01000308.1:0-3969 GCF_009767705.1 Myroides sp. LoEW2-1
GAAGAGATTTTTTACTGTAATTGTTTTACTGTGCTCCCTCTGGAGTATGGGACAAACTCCCGGTGGTATTAACGGAGTTACGGTTGAGTATTGGTTAAAAGCAGGTGAGCTGTTACCAACTTTACCAGAAGATGAAGAAGATGTAACAAATTGGAATGACGTTTCTGGGAATAATAGACACTTTGTCTCTCCAACAGCATTTCACCCTCGATTCGTTAAGTCTGCCATGAATTACCAACCTGCTGTTGACTTTTATTTTTTGGATGAGGAAGATGGAGGGAATGAAAAGAATAATAAACAAAGAAAGCTGGAGAGTATAAGTGACTTTGTTGTAGATTCTGATAGATCTTATTTTGTAATCTGGATATCGCGATTAGATGAGGAACATATCAGTAAGGATGCTTCAGTATTTGCTTTTACCGCTGGTATTAATGATTTTTTTGGATGGAATAGGAAGAAAGAACTCTTGTCTAATGTAAGAGGAGCGTTATATGCTTTTTCTGGGACTGACACTCGTAAATATGGAATAGGGATGTCTTTAATTCCCAATAAAACTGGTAGCACTGCTTTAGAGCACACTTTTTACCTCAATGGAGAAATGAGTAGCACAGGTGCTAAAAAAACGCTTTATAATAGAACAGGTAAGAGTGTCTTAGGTAAGCAAGATGGTGGAAATAGTGATAGTAATCCTTTTTTTGGTGAGGTAATGGAGGTTATTGTGATGTCCAAGCCTGCAGGTAGTAATGGTGTCACTCTAACTGCTGATGAAATTAAAAAGATTAATTCTTACTTATCCTTAAAGTATGGTTTAACTTTAAATAGCAATTCACAAAAGGATTATATACTATCAGATGGAACATTAATATACAATAGCATTTTGCCTGGATATAATGAGTTTGGGTTTGATATTTTTGGACTTGTTAGAGATGACAATAGTGGACTGTATCAAAAGCAATCCATGAGTACTGACCATCCAATTATGGGTGCGTTTCTGGGGGAATTGGCTGAGACTAATGACGAGAATACTTCGACTTTAGATAATAACGTCGCTCTTGTTTTTGGAGGAAACGGAAAAGAAGGAAACAGCTCCTATAGCTATAAAGCTGGAACAGCATTTATGAATTATACATTAAAGATAAATACTGATCCTGAAACAGGCGTAGTACAAGAAGAGCGTTTGTCATCTCTTGAAAACTATGTTTACCGTGCTAAATTAACAGGTAAGAGCTCACTGACTGTTAATTTTACTCCTAATAAAGGACAATGGATACTTGTAAGTGAAGATCCGTCTTTTAATCCGTCTACGACAAAGATATATAAGATAAAAGGTGGAGTTGTTAAAGATGTAGAAATCAAAGATGGCGATTATATTGGCTTTACTTATTATCTTCAAGCTCCAGGAGGAGTAACTAATGGCCTTCGTATGTGGTTGAATGCATCGGAAGAATCAACAATAGTTACCAATGAAAAGGGAGAAGTATTAATTTGGGAAGATTATGCAGGTTTAGGTACATCTTATAAGAGAAGGACTGCAAATAAAGCTTCAGCTGTTTACTTAAAAGCAGAAGAAAGAACAAATTATCACCCAACATTGCGATTTGATAAAGAGAATGATTATTTAATCACTGATAAGGCCCCAATGTCTGTTGCAGCACCAAGTAAAGTCTCTTTTTATACTGTTGTCAACCATGACTTCGCCTCAACAAGATCATATTTTATTGGTTTTGGTAGACAAACTTATGGAACGGATGGTAGAAGACCTGCTTTTGGTGTGTATAGAGATGGCTCTGAAGGAAAAGGACGTATAGGGTCTACAGGTCTTAGTAATACTAAAGGAAAACTATTTAACCCCGGTGCAACAACTATTGCAGGGTATATTTGGAATGTAGGAAGTGATGTTACCTTTGAATTTGATGCTCACGCAGAGAATGTAAAACATACTTATGATAATATTTTGATGAATGGACCAGGTATGCTTGGTATGGGAAGTTCTTCTAAAACATATTACTTGCAAGGAGTTATGCCTGAAGTTGTTGCCTATGAGACTATATTAACACAAAATGAAAGAGATAGAATTAATTCTTATTTAGGTTTAAAATATGGAATTACTTTAAAGATTGACAAAGCTTCTGTAGGTAATAATTACGAATATTTATTCTCTGATGGAACATCTATTTGGGAAGGGAATGATGCTGTTCACAATCAATATCACCATAACGTTGCTGCTGTTTTACGCGATGACGATGCTAATTTGAATAACCGTCAATCAAGATCAACTGACGTTGGTGCAATTGTACATATGGGAGTTGGAACAAAATTGGGTATTGATCCTGAATTAGATAATATCAAGCAGAATAAAACTTCAATAAGTTGGGGACACAATGATGGGTCTTTTGCATTGCATTCTTTTGCTGGGAATGATGATGTTTGTGGAGAGATGGACAGTCGATTAGAAGGTAGAATATGGCTTGTGGATAACGAGAGTTTTGATCAATCTATCATGGTTGCAGCTCACGGTCCCACGTTTCCATTCAACGGTGCTAATTACAAAGTTTACTTACTTATAGCTGATAGTGCAGAAAAGTTGATAGACAATAAGTGGGATCGCATAGTTCCGATGTTCTATAATAATGAAATGCACGTAGCCAATTATAAATTCACTGATGAATACACATATTTTACTTTTGGTGCTAAACAAGTTGGTACATGTGAAGGATGTGAATTCGAAGGTGTTAAAAAATTAGACTTTACTAAAGCTAATTGGAAAACTAAAGGCGATAAAGGACCTAAAGTGTTTGATTTAGGCGATGGGTTTAAAGTGAATATGAATATTATTGATTCAAGCAATAACTTGAATCGAGGTTATCCAAGAACATCTTCTTTAAAAACACTAAGAGAGAGTAGAAGAGGTGGGGCTGAGGTTACAACTGAAATTACATTTACTAACCCAGATGGAAATGAAGCGGCTGCTTCTGCTTCTTTTGAATTGTTTGATATTGATCGTACAGGTAGAGTTGTAGATATTGTTCAAGTGATAGGTTACTGTAATGGATCACCAGTTTATCCAAAGTTAAATTACACTTATAATAAACCAGATCGAAGTCGTTATAAAACTGATAATTCAGGAAATGCTAATGCGAAAAGACAAGGAGAAGGTTATAGTGGAAACTCCTCATATACTAATAAACGAGGTCGTGTATTTGTGGAGTTTGAGAATCCTGTACAGAAGATTGACATTGTTTATAAATCGCAAAGTAGTTCAACGACTTATCCAACTAGTTATATAGGTATTGGACCAATGGAGTTTTATTGTCCTGCACCTCTTCCTGAGCCTAATGAGGATGGTTTAATATTTGTTAAACAAGGTACTGCTGAAGTTTTACTATGTGAAGTAGTAGATTATACTTTTAGGTCAGTTAATACGAATTGTGCTCCTAAAGAAGTTAATTTTACTGATACTTTGCCAGAAGGTATGGTTTGGGTGAATAATTCTTTCTCTGCAGGAGGTGTTGATTTGGATGATGCAAATATTACTGGTTATGGTACAAGAACTTTAACTGTAAACGGTTTAATGGTACCTGGTGGAGGTAGTCTTTATACTTTTAGAGCTAATGCTATTTTTGAAGAAGATGCTTTAGCTGGTACATATGAGAATAGAGCAACTATCGATTATGATCGATTAGGAACTCCTGTCACCCTTCAGAGTACTGATAGATTAACAGGAAAAGATATGACGGAAACCATAGCTTTAGATTCAGACAGACCTAAACAAATATTGACAAGTTTTACTACTAATAAAGGTTGCTTTACTTTGGATAAGGAGATCGAAGTTTTATTAAATATTGATAATCCAAATGATTTTGATTTGTATCCACGCGAGCAACCACATATTTCATAAGCTAACTTAAGGTAGTAAGTTTGTTTCAAATAATAAATAGATGAGCAAACAAGAAATAATGTATTCTCATG
>NZ_WSPP01000309.1:0-3554 GCF_009767705.1 Myroides sp. LoEW2-1
GATGAAATAGTGCAACGTTTAGAATGCCTATTTTTATGTTTAATATTAAAAAAAGAAAAAGCCACTTCGTGGACAAAATGAACAAGACAATGGTAAAAGAAGAATTTACTGCGTTATTTAAGGGGTATAAAATCCCAAATGTTTTGAAAAGCTTAATTGATTTTCAAACTTCAGAAAATGTAGCATCATATTATTCAAATGCTATTTATTTAATAGATGAAGTAGATGGTGTAATTGATGGGTTTTCGAGTGAACCAGAATTTTTAAACTCTTTTATTCCTTTTGCAGAGGCAGATTCAGTTGGTAGCATCTATGCTTTTTGGATCAATAATAAGGAAGAAAAAAATTTAGAGAACTTACCAATTGTTGTTTTTGGGGGTGAAGAGGGAGTTCACGTTATAGCTCAAAACTTAACTGAACTATTGCAAATAGCAGCTTATGATGTTGAGCCAAATGTTTTTGAGGATGAGGTTAGCTTTCCTGATAAAGAAGAATTGATTGAGGAGGATGAGTTTCATCCTACTGAGTTTAATAAAGAGTATTTAGATTGGTTGAGAAGTGAAGCTAAATTAAAACCATTTGTTAAAATTGAAGATATTGATGAAGTCGTTGAAAGAGCAGCTGAAAAGTTAGGTAGTTCTTTGAATGATTTTTTAAAGAAATATAATGAGTAGTTAATACTCGAATAGTATAAAAAAAAGGAATTGCTTTCATGTAATTCCTTTTTTTTTGATTACATTTATAGGTATAACTATTTGATTATTATAATTTTGTATTCTTTTTATTGTGGATTGGGTGATAAAGTTTCTTTGTAAATGATATGAGCAGAGAGTGGTTTTTGTAGAATGTTAAAATTGTTTGATTCCTATATTTTTATATAATTTCTAAAGTTTTACTTTATGAATTATAATTAACAAACTAAACTATAAAGTATTCCATATGAAAAAAATTACGCTATTATTACTGAGTCTTGTTCTGTTTTTTAAGCTTGATATTGTTGAAGCTCAATCTATAGAAGTGAGAAATAAGATTATGGAAAACTATGGGGAACATAGTAGGCAACTTAATCTTGCAATCCAAAGTACGTTAAATGAAACAAACCAGGCTTGGCGTATTGCGGAAGAAAAAAGTATACCCATAACAGGGGTGGATATGAAAGGAAATGTGTATTCACTTGTAAAGTTTAATGAGGAGGGGGTACCTATTTATAAAGCCACTTTAAATAAGGGGTCTAGGATTACTGCTCGTGTTGACGGTATTAAGAATACGGCATATAGAAGAGAATTGAGAGGGCATGGAATTTTTGTTGGTGTTTTTGATGGACAGGTGGCGTTAGATCAACACAGAGAATTTGTCGATAGGGTGACTAATAAAAGTGTTGTGATTTTAGGTGAAAGTTTGCCAGACTTTAACTCTCCAGGTTTTAGTAAAGCTGGTTTTGAACGTGGTAGAGCTCACGCAACACACGTGACAGGAACAATTGTAGCACAGGGATTAAATGAGAGAGCTCTTGGGATTGCTCCTCATGCGACTGTTCTAAGTTATTCTTGGAATAATGATATTTTTAATATGCTTGATTTAGCAAATGACGGTTTATTAGTTAGTAATCACTCTTATGGTTTTCAATTCTTTGATGAGTATGGATTTCTTTATGATCAATCTCTTAGACTTGAATTAGGAGCTTATGTGAATGAAAGTAGAATGGTTGATATTGTTGCTTATGAAAGGAAGTTCTATCAACCTGTGTTTGCTGCTGGTAATGATGGAGAATATACCAAACAGACTTATAGAAACTTTCCTGAGAAAAAGAATGTGGACATGTTGAATGGCTATTCGTTGTCTAAAAATGCTGTTGTCGTTGCAGCAGTAAAGGAAGTGAAAAATTATGTTGGAGCTGAAAGTGTCGTGTTAGCGAGCTTTAGTAGTCAAGGTCCTTCTAATGATTTTCGTATCAAACCTGATATTTCAGCAAAAGGGGACATGGTTTTTTCTACTACATATAAGAACCCTGCGAATATGAAAAATGATCCTAATACAGGTTTGTATGTTAGTTATTCGGGAACATCAATGGCTGCTCCTGCTGTCACAGGTGTTTTTGCCTTGTGGCAAGAATGGGCAAGCAAAAGAAATAAGGATAAGAACCCTTTAAAGTCAGCATCAATTCGTGCGATTATGGCGCATACGGCTGATCAAACAGGCGAGAGAAAAGGACCTAATCACTTATTTGGTTGGGGATTAATCAATGCTGCAAAGGGTGTACAGTTTTTAGAGGCAAGTAGAAAAGGGGAGTATGCACTTTTATTAGAGCACGAACTAAAGAATAAAGAGGTTTATTCAAAAGAGATTGTTGTAAAGAAAGCTACGGATAAGTTAGTAGTTACTTTGGCCTGGACTGATATAGCTGGTGGAGTAGATTTTCATTTATATAGAGATGAAGATTACACTAAGAAGAATCCTATTCTTGTTAATGACTTAGATATCGTTGTCAAAAAAGATGGGATAGAATATCTTCCTTGGAAATTGAATAAAGATTGGTCAAACCCAATAGCTTTAAAAGGTAATAATGACGTGGACAATATCGAACAAATCGAAATTGAAGACGTGGAACCTGGTACGTATACTATTTATATTAGCCATAAAGGGGATCTTAGTTATTGGGAAAGAGAAAAGGAACTGAAACAAGAATTTTCTTTAGCAATGAGTTTGTCAGATGCATACATAGTTGAAAAAATACCAGGAGAGGATAAAAAAGATGAACTTGTCAAATTAATTCAAAGTCTTTGGCCGAATCCAATTATTGATTTTGTCAATATTCAAATTATGGAAGAGTTTGCTAAAGAAGCTATATATATACGTGTATATGATACCACGGGTAGATTAGTACATACATATGAGAAGAAAAATGATGAGGGATTGTATAGTTTCTCAATGGAAAAACTGCCAAAAGGTATGTACTTTATTGATCTTCAGGTAGGAGAGTACAATATCGTTGAAAAAGTGGTAATAAAATAGGAGAAGACTATTACTTAACTTCGGTAATATTTTTACTATTACAATGATAATGCATAACTATGTGAAAAAAAGTTTCACTTGTAACGTGTATCATAATAGGTAGTTATCGTTACTCCGAAAAAAACCTTTAAAAAAAGGCGTTATAAAGTTTGGAAGTAGCGTAAAAGATACTACTTTTGCATCCGCATTAGAGAAGTAATAACGACTCTAGAGGTAGACGCTCTTAAATATAAAGAAAACAGCAAAGAAGAATTAATAACTTTGAAAGGCTTTAAAAACTTTAACAAAATAAAGTTTGGATAAGTAAAAGATAAGGTATTATCTTTGCGGTCCGCTTCAGTAAACACTGTGGCTCGCAAGAAAAAAAGAAAAAGAAATTTTTCGAAAAAAGTTTTGCGAGATTAAAAAATAGTTTTACTTTTGCACTCGCTTTGAAACACAAGTGATAATAACAAGAAGAATACGTTCTAAGACATATTGGACAACAGCATACAAAAAGAGAGTAAGGCAAGTCGAAAGATTTGAATTAACGCGCTAATCGA
>NZ_WSPP01000310.1:0-21209 GCF_009767705.1 Myroides sp. LoEW2-1
ATGTATTTATTTCTAAAACCTTTGAAAATATTGATTTACGATCTGATAATAATCTATTATAATAATCGTAATTATCTTTTACTTGTGGAAACTTTTTCTGTGCCATATCTAACCAAAATTTGACTTGTCCAATTTTGGATAAATGTACAAAATTAATTCACATAAAAATATTATTAATTACCATTTTGATTTAGATCTTTACCATAAAATTAGGAATTGACTTTTTTATTTTTATGAAGAAATTTGTCCAAATATATTTTCAAAATATGATTGATATGAAGTTGTCTTGATTTTTATAAAGTATATAAATTTGTGCTATTAGACAAGCAAATCTTATTATCCTGTTGATTTGAATATGTTTACTCGAATGTTCAGTAATATTCCTGTAAATAAGTTATTATTGTAGAAAATAAAACACCCCAACTACCACACTATAGTTGGGGTGTTTCATTTCATTCACTCTCCATCATCTTTAAAATATCCTCATACCTATAAAACATCAAGCCACCAATCTTTTTAAATGGTATGATACCATTTATTCTCATATTTTGTAAGGTACCAGGAGAAATACCAAGAAGTTTTCTTACTTCATAGCTTTTGATCCATTGTTTTATCTCTTGGTCTTTCTTTCTATTAAAAGGACTATACCTTCTTATCTCGGTAATAATTTCTTGCTTAAAAATCTCAAGGTCTTCTTTTGTAATAAATTCTACTTTCATAATTAATAGTATTTAGGGTTAGTTCTGATTTGTTTTAAGCTGCTACAAGCTTAGTTCTAACCCTAAATAACAATTTGTATGTACTGGTTTAGTTCTGTTGTCTTTGGGAGGTTTAATTTGACTCTTCAAAGTTGTATTTGTGATTTTCTTGAAGAAGTCTTCTTTCTCTTAAGTTGTCCATATCTTCACCCAGTTTATGTTCTAATACTTTAGCATAAATTTGAGTTGTTTTAATAGCCGTATGTCCAAGCATCTTACTTACTGATTCAATAGGTACACCATTGTTTAGTGTAATGGTTGTAGCAAAGGTATGTCTGGCTAAGTGAAAAGATAAGTTCTTATCTATTTCACAGATAATAGCAATCTCTTTTAAGTAACCATTCATTCGTTGGTTACTAATAACTGGGAACAGTTTGCCTTTAGCAAAAGCCACTGGATGGTCTTTGTATTTTTCAATTAGTTCTAAAGCTTCAGGTAATAGCGGAACCCTTACAGGTATTTTTGTTTTCTCTCTACTTGATATAATCCAATCTTTTCCATCGCTTCCTTTAGCTATATTTTGTGGTGCTAAGTGAAAGATGTCTATATAAGCTAAGCCAGTATAACAACTAAACAAAAACATATCAAGAACAGCTTGTAATCTTTCAATAGCAAAATTTTTGTTCACAAGGATTTCAAGTTCAGATTTAGTTAGGTGTCCTCTTTCTGTTTTCTCAAATTGAAGTTTATATTTGGTAAAGGGATCTTTTTCCATCCATTCCATTGTGATAGCTAAGTTGATTAACTTTTTAAACCTTTCAATGTGTTTCATAATACCATTGTTATTTAATGGTTGATGCTTGTGAATAGGTTTGCAGTTTCTCAAGAAGTTTTCAAAGTCAAAGATAAATTTGTAGTTAATCTCACTTAAATAGATGTCAGTTCGATTGTGTACTTTACGCAAATAGCTTTTAAGGTATTTTTCCGTAGAGAAGTAGTTCTTTAGTGTACCATAAGCTAATTTACTTGTAGCAATCTCTCTGTGATAGTCTATAAGCTTTAAAAGAGATGATTCAGTATCATCATGTCCAAGAAAGATGTTTTTAACAGCTCCAATAGAAACAACTCTTTTTTGTTGAACTAATTGATGATAGGCATCTGTAATGAGAGAACGTACTCGCTCAATATGTGCATTGATTCGAACCGTGTCCTCACTTTTTCCTTTTGCTTTTCCTTTAATGTTATCCCAAGAAGTTGGGGATATTTTTAGTTTTAAAGAAATTTCTGTTCGTTGTCCATTTACCGTTATCCTTGCGTATATAAGGGATGGAACTGTTTTGTTTGAATTAGAAACACATATAATGAAGTGTATTCCAAATGTGTTTTTTGTTTTCATATCAATCTATTTTAATGTTAACCGAACTGTTTTGATATGGTTTTAAAAAACTACTCACCTGAATAGTACTCAAACAAGACCAAAAAGCACTGAATTAAACTAAAATAAATTGTATTTATTTTACTGAAATACAATTAGTTAAACTCGATTCGGTGAGCTAATTTACCTTTTAAAAATAGCTCTCCTAATAGCTCACATTTAGATTGATTTACAATGGATTATTATGATATATTTAAAAATAAAAAAATCCGTAAGTAATTGATACTTACGGATTTAGGCACATTCTGATGCCGAAAAAGTCGGGGTGGCAGGATTCGAACCTGCGACCTCCTGGTCCCAAACCAGGCGCGATGACCGGGCTACGCTACACCCCGCTTGACTTATTATGTCATTGCTAGTGCAAAGGTAAAATATTTTTTTTTACATGCAAGAAAATAAATCAATAAATAAAAATTATTTTGCTATCAGTCTTTTCTTTGATTTGTAGTTTTGAAAAGATAATAAAAAAGGTATTTTTGTTTAAAACAATTAAAATCATTGAATATGTCTGATATAGAAAGAGTAAAGTGTTTGATTATTGGTTCTGGTCCAGCTGGTTATACAGCTGCTATTTATGCTGCACGAGCGAATATGAATCCAGTATTGTATCAAGGAATGCAACCAGGAGGTCAGTTAACTACAACTAACGAGGTAGAGAATTTTCCAGGTTACCCTGATGGAATCACAG
Organism: Myroides sp. LoEW2-1; assembly: GCF_009767705.1. Taxonomy (NCBI): domain Bacteria; kingdom Pseudomonadati; phylum Bacteroidota; class Flavobacteriia; order Flavobacteriales; family Flavobacteriaceae; genus Myroides; species Myroides sp. LoEW2-1. The sequence goes on from NZ_WSPP01000310.1 coordinate 2,822, forward strand.
GACCAGAGATGATGATGCAGTTTCAAGGGCAAGCTGAGCGCTTTGGTGCTGATATCCGCGATGGATGGGTAACAAAAGCGGAGTTGACAGGTGATGTTAAGAAAGTTTGGATAAACGAAACACTTGAAATACACGCAGATACTGTTATTATTTCTACAGGTGCTACTGCTAAATATTTGGGATTGCCTTCAGAGCAACACTATTTGGCTCAAGGAGGAGGAGTTTCCGCTTGTGCCGTATGTGATGGTTTTTTCTATAGAAATCAAGAGGTAGTAATTGTTGGAGCAGGAGATTCAGCATGTGAAGAGGCACATTACCTTTCAAAAATGTGTAAGAAGGTAACAATGCTTGTTCGCAGTGAGAAGTTTAGAGCATCGCGTATTATGGAAGATCGCGTTCGCAATACAGAAAATATTGAGGTTCTTTTGAATACAGAGACTGTTGAAGTATTAGGAGATGGGAACGTAGTGAGTGGTGTGAAAGTATTAGATAAAACTAAGGGTGAGGAGAAAGAAATTGCTGCAACTGGATTCTTTGTCGCTATTGGACACAAACCAAATACTGACATCTTTAAAGGTGAGTTAGATATGGATGAGACAGGTTATCTAATTACGAAAGGTAAAACAAGTAAGACAAATATCGAAGGTGTGTTTGCTTGTGGAGATGTACAAGATAAAGATTATAGACAAGCTATTACTGCTGCTGGCTCAGGTTGTATTGCTGCCTTAGATGCTGAACGTTATTTAGCGAGTAAATAATATAAATTAATATTTGTTGTTAGAGCGTAAGGACTACATAGTCTTTGCGCTTTTTTTGTTTTTGTTAGTAATTAATTATGTTAAAATTAATTAACATTTGGTTCGATTTGTTATGTTTGTAATCTACAAGTGATAAACTAACTATAAAAACAAAATCTTATGAAATTAATTAAACAATTACTGCTTGTCTTATTGGTGAGCACGCTAAGCTTGTCGTGTAGTAGTGACGACAGTACTCCTTATTCTATTCCAGATCCTAATACAGAAACTCCAGGAGTTACAGATCCTGAACCGGAACCGGAACCAGAGCAAAAAGATATCATGATTGGAACTTGGAACATAAATGAATTATATCTAAATGACTATGCTTTGCTTTTAAATGACTGTGAAAAACAAGCAACTATTACTTTTAATGAAGATGGAACTCTGAAAGAACATATCGTTGAGTATGACTGTGCTGTAAGAGAAGGTGAATTTACTGGAACTTGGAAAAATTTAGAAGATAATAAGTATCAGATCAGAGTGGATAAATTAAGTAACAATGGTTATTTTAACGATGTAGATTATTCTACTTTGGAAGTTATAGAGGAAGGAAAGATTAAATTAACACAGCAAATTCAGCATGAAGGTGAGAATTCTTATATCCTTTCAGTTGAATTGCTTAAGAAGTAGATTTTCATTTTTGATAAAATAGAATAGAAAAAGTTTAAAAGCAAGGCTCTTGGTTTCAAGAACTTTGCTTTTTTTGTTGGTGTTAACTTAGTTAAAAGACTATTTCCCTATTGGGTTATTGCTATATTTGTAGCTATTAAACGGTAAAAATGTTAGTAGTAAATAATATATCATATAGTTATACAGAGGGAAATCCTATTATAAAGAACATCAGTTTTACAGTCGAAAAGGGCAGTAATGTTGCCTTAATAGGAGAAAGTGGATGCGGAAAGAGTACATTGTTGAAGTTAATATACGGATTATACGACTTAGAGGCAGGAGATATTTACTGTGGAGATACTCAAGTGTTAGGACCTGCGTATAATTTAGTTCCAGGAATGGACAATATGCGTTATTTAGCACAAGATTTTGATTTAATGCCTCATACTTCGGTGGCTGAGAATATTGGAAAGTACTTATCAAACTTTAATTTAGATAGCAAACAAAATCGAATTAAGGAGTTGTTAAAGGTAGTCGATTTAGAGGCTTTCTCTGATGTTAAAGTTAAGCACCTTAGTGGAGGTCAACAACAGCGAGTAGCTATAGCAAGGGTGTTAGCGTCAGAGCCGGAGTTATTATTGTTGGATGAACCGTTTAGTCATATAGATTATTCAAGAAGGAGTGTTTTAAGACGTGAGTTGTTTAACTACTTAAAAGAGAAGGGGATTACTTGTATTGTAGCTACACATGATAGCTTGGATACTCTTGGTTTTGCTGATCAGACAATTGTGTTGCAACAAGGACAGGTTGTCGATATGGGGCAAACCAGAGAAGTTTACGAATACCCGATTAACAGATATGTCGCTTCTTTGTTTGGAGAAGTTAATGAATTAATGATTTCAGACTTTACAGGTAGTAAGTTAAATGATGAGGCTTTGTATATTTATCCGCATCAATTAATGCGTTCAAATTTAAGAGGTCAGGTAGATGTTGTGGTAAAAGAATGTTTTTTTAAGGGAGATGGTTATTTGGTAAAATGCTTATTTAAAGGTAATCAGGTAATCTACTTTGACCATCCTGTGATAATCGAGAAAGAAACTCCTATTAAATTAGCATTAAAGAAATACGAGTAAGGACAATACTTCCTTTTTTAAAGAAATTTATGTTTAGAATATAAAAAAAGCTCAGCATTATGCTGAGCTTTTTTACTTTATATAGTATTGGTCTTACTTTTTATTTTTAAGGTGTTTCTCTAAGAATTGATCTTGTTCCCAAAGAAGGTGTAAGATGTTTTCTTTAGCAACATAACCATGACTTTCTTTTGGTAGAATAACCATTCTTACTGGAGCTCCTAAGCCTTTTAACGCTTGGAAATAACGCTCAGTTTGCAATGTAAATGTACCTGGGTTATTGTCTGCTTCTCCGTGAACCAATAACATAGGCGTTTTCATTTTGTCTGCATTCATAAAAGGAGACATCGTATTGTACACTTGTGGTACTTCCCAATAGTTTCTTTGTTCTGTTTGGAATCCAAAAGGAGTAAGAGTACGGTTGTATGCACCACTGCGCGCAATACCTACAGCAAATAAATCAGAGTGTGTCAATAAGTTTGCAGTCATAAAAGCACCATACGAATGTCCACCTACACCCACTCGTGAACGATCAATGAATCCCAAAGCGTCAACTGCATCAATAGCAGCCTTACCATTTGCAACTAATTGTTTAACATAAGTGTCATTAGGTTCTTCTTCTCCTTCTCCAACAATTGGGAATGCAGCTTTATCTAATACAGCATAACCTTTGGTTACCCAATAAACAAACGATCCGTATGAAGGGAAAGTAAATTCGTTAGGGTTATTTGTTACCTGTCCTGCACTGTTTTTATCCTTGTATTCTCTTGGGTAAGCCCAAATTAACAATGGTAATTTTTCAGATTTTGACTTGCGATCATAGCCCTTTGGTAAATATAAAGTACCAGATAATTCTAAACCATCTTCTCTTTTGTAAGTAATTACTTCTTTGTAAACTCCATCTAAGCTTTCAAAAGGATTCTTGAATGTTGTGATTGCCTTTAGGTCGTTCTTTTTCTTGATGTTTCTAAAGTAGTAATTTGGATATTCTGTAGGAGATTGAATAGATACCAATACAGTTCCTTTTTTCACATCCTCAATAGATTGAATCGTCTCTTTTTTGTCTGTATAATTAGATTGGTATAATCTTTTTGTCTTTAGTGTTTTTGTATCAAATTCATCGATAAAAGGGAATTGACCTTTCGCCGTGTATCCATCTCCGATCAAGTACATTTTGTTGTTTTCGATATTTAAAACATAGCGACCATACTCATTTCGCTTTGTTTGAAACTCTCCTGGATCGCTGTAAACATCTTGAGAATTTCTATCTTCAATCTTTACTGGGTTTTCATTGAATTTTGAAGGATTGATAATAAACGTTCTTGTATTACGCGTGTCATACCATTGATCAGAAACTAAAGCTAAATTATCATCACCCCAAGCTATACCGCCATAACGCTGTGATAACTTAACAATTGATTCAGGAGTTTTGTCAAAAGGAGCAGCCCAAGTAAAGACTTCGTCTCTATATTCAACTTCTTTTGCTGGATCCCCTCCATCAAGTGCTTCTACAAAATATAGTTCAGCAGCTTTATCAGCTCTCCATCCCATATTTCGCTTGCCTTCTCTGGTAGCCATAAATCCTTTAGGCATAATTTCGCTTAAAGGTATTTCGTTTACAGTCTTTACCTGATTTCCTTCTTTGTCATAAACAATTGTTTTCATAGGGAATCGGTTTAATGCTACTAAATAAGAAAAAGGCTTTTCTAATGTAGTCAACATTAAGTATTCACCATCAGGTGAGAAAGATTGAGATACGTATAAATCCCCTTTCTTTAGTAAAGTTTTCTCTCCATTTAGATTTACTTTGTATAATTCAGAAGTAACTAAAGTTTCAAAGTTAGCTTCATCTGTTTTATTTTTTAGCAAATCTTGGTAGGTTCTATTTTGAGATACTACTCCTTCACTCACAGAGACAATTGGGCCTGCAGGTATAGTGTTTTTTGTATCAATTAATGCTGGTCTGTTAGACGGGATAACATTAACAAGAATGTTTTTACTGTCTTTGTACCAAGTGATTGGACTTCCTAAATTAGCATTAAGGTTATCTTCAGTAAGTTTAGTTGCTTGAGCTGTTTTGATATCCACAACCCATAATTCAACTCCTTTTTCCGTAGTATGTGTAAATGCAATTTTACTCTGATCAGGTGACCAAGAAAGATTAGTTATACGCGGATTTGTAGGTAGGCCTTTTACTTGAACTTCTTTTGTATCTTTTACTTTTCTAACTTTTAAGTTTTCAATGTATGTAACCGTACTTGAGATATTTGTATTTACATCAATACGCAGTCCAGCTAATCTCATTTCATTGACATTTAAGTCCATTAGCGTTTTGTAAGTACTGCGGTAAGTAAGTAACATATACTCTTTGTTGTAGTCAATAGAGATACTTGGAGCTCGTTCAAAATCTGCAAGCTCTAAAATTTCTTGAGAGGGTTTTTGATAAGTAATGTTTTCTTGTGCATACATAGATGTTATCAAAAATAGTGATAATAACGATGTTTTTACTAATTTCATGGGTATAAGTTAAGGTTAGGTCGCTAATATATATTAAATAAAATTAAATAAAAGCTTAGAATAGCTATTTGTAGATAATTTAATACTTTTTAGTTGTTAAAAAGCTTATTTTTGCTGTTTTAAAATAAAAAGCTTATCAAAATGTATAGATCAAAAATAAGTGGATTAGGTTATTACGTTCCAGATAATGTTGTAACAAATGATGATCTTTCAAAAATAATGGATACCAATCATGAATGGATTGTTGAGAGAACTGGTATTCACGAAAGAAGACATAAGTTATTAGAAGAAGATACTACCTCGGGAATGGGAGTGAAAGCGGCTCGCATTGCTATGGAAAGAGCTAAAGTAGAGGCACAGGACATTGATTTCGTTGTTTTTGCAACCTTGAGTCCTGATTATTACTTTCCTGGTCCAGGAGTGTTGTTACAAAGAGAATTAGGATTAAATAACGTTGCTGCTTTAGATATTAGAGCACAGTGTTCTGGTTTTATATATGCTTTATCGATTGCTGACCAATACATTAAAACGGGGATGTATAAAAACGTCTTAGTGGTTGGTTCGGAAGTGCATTCATCTGGATTAGATATGACTACTCGTGGTAGAGCAGTTTCTGTGATTTTTGGAGATGGGGCAGGAGCAGCTGTTTTAACGCGCAGTGAAGATGATACAAAAGGATTGTTATCTACTCATATTCACTCTCAAGGTGAACATGCAGAAGAGTTAGCCTTATTAGCTCCAGGTATGGGAGGTAGATGGGTTACTGAGATCCTACAAGATAACGATCCAGATGATATTAGTTATACGCCTTATATGAATGGACAGTTTGTCTTCAAAAACGCTGTTGTTCGCTTTAGTGAAGTTATCAATGAAGGGTTAGAAGCAAATAACTTAAAAGTTGAAGATATTGATATGTTGATTCCTCACCAAGCTAATTTGCGTATTTCTCAATTTATTCAAAATAAGTTTGGTTTACCTGATGAAAAAGTATTCAACAATATCATGAAATATGGGAATACAACGGCTGCATCTGTGCCAATTGCATTAACTGAAGCATGGGAGCAAGGTAAAATTAAAGAGGGAGATTTAGTTGTTCTGGCTGCTTTCGGAAGTGGGTTCACTTGGGGAAGTGTTGTGATACGTTGGTAAAATTATTATATTAGCTTAAGACGATTAAGTTAATATACCATGGAATTTGAAAAAATACACAACAAAGGCCAAGCTAAATTATTTAAGAATCCTTATTTAGAAATGTTGACAAAGGGTCATCCTGCTATTATTTGGGGGATGTATATTCCTTTGTTATCTTATATTATTTATCTCGGTTATCGAGATTATCAATTGACGGTCCAAAATCTCGTTCTTCTTTTCTTAGGAGGAATGGTATTTTGGACTTTTTTTGAATACTTAGCACACCGATTTATCTTTCATCTCATTAGTGAAAAGAAAAGCTTACAAAGGTTTGCTTACATCATGCATGGCAATCACCATCATTATCCAAGAGATAGGCAGCGGTTATTTATGCCACCAGTACCCAGTATACTATTGGCGGCTGTGATATTTTGTGTCTTTTATTTTGTCTTAAGAAAGTATGTGTTTGGTTTTTTTCCTGGTTTTATGTTAGGTTATTTACTTTATGCTTCAATGCACTATGCTATCCACGCTTTCGCACCACCTTTTAAGTTTATGAAGCCACTTTGGCGAAATCACCATCTGCATCACTACAAAGATGAAGATTTGGGCTTTGGCGTTAGTAATACCTTTTGGGATCGAGTATTTGGTACTATGTTTGACTTGAAGAAAGAAAAAGAGGATAAAGAGAAGGTCAAGGAATTGATGTTTGAAAAAAAGAGAAAATAAAAAATGAGCTGTACAAATTTTGTACAGCTCATCTTATATAGTTAAATGTGAAGAAAAGTTCTATTTATTCAATTCTTTCCCAAATATTATCTGCAACAAGTTCTTCTTGATCTTGCCCTCCCCACCAGATTAGATTAGCTAAATAAGGGTTGTCAATAAATGGGTTGCGATTTCCTTGTGAGTATCTTTTGTTTTGTTCACCATGAACTTTGTTTCTTAGTTTTTCATTTGGTGAGACAGGAACTTCCGCATTCCACTTTAAAAATATACGCATCATTCCTGTTCCTCCATAATCAGGAGTAGCTACTTCATTTCCTGCTGCTATTTTTCTTGGATTACATTGTGCTCCATATCTAACATACATATACATCATCATACGGGCAACATCTCCTTTCCACTCATCACCTGGGTACCAAAAGCCGTTACTCATACCTGCATTACCACTTCCTTCTCCAAATATTGTATTACCTCTATCTTCATTCCATTGACCATTAATAGCTCTTAGATTATGGGCATCTACACCTGCAATTAAACCCTGTTCAGAGTATCCTTTGTCGTCTCTTGAGGTAACAAGTTTTGGATCTGCCTTAGATTTTGCAAATACATGTTCTCTTTCCCATTTTTTATCTCTATTAATAATTATTTCTTTAGGATTGTTGTTTTTTGCAAATTTATCTATCGTTCGCTTGTGTTTGTTTTCCTTTTCTTGGTTTTTAGGCCAACCATACATAGCAAGTAATGTTTGACCATTTGGGTCGTCAAGATTAATATCTGTTGCAATACAGGCATCCCATAAATCTGGAGTATACATGAGTTGTTTATGAGTTTTTACTAATAAAGCATGCAAGGCTTCTTTGAGCTTTTCACCACGTAGTGTAAAGTCAATGCCTTTATAATATTGTTGTTGAGCTTCATCAATAGGGCGATAATTTGCCTTATCTTTCATTACAACTGAAGGCTTTGGCTTTGTTCCTCCACCATTATTTTCAGTTCCAGTATCTTCAGTGATAGAATCATCACTTGATGAGCAGCTATAAGTAAGGCTCATAAATACCATTAGAGGTAGTATAAAAAACTTTTTCATCTGTCAAAAATTTAAAACTTTGTAGTTTAACTTTTCAAAGCTTTTGTATTAAAGGACAACAAAGGTACAAACAATTATTATGTCAATAACTGATAAATGTTTTTTATACTATTAATCTAAAAAAGAAAGGCCATATAGAATACTATATAGCCATGAATTATAGATTTTAAAAGATAAATTTGTTACTTCCAGTGATTATCTGCCTTAGGGCCTCCCCAGATGTGAGTTGCTAAATAAGGGTTATCTATGAAAGGATTGCGATTTCCTTGCCCAGCTTCATTGTTGACATTACTCAAGTAGTCATTTCTTCTTTTTTCGCTTTCAGATACTTTTACTTGTGCATTCCATTTGAGAAATAGATCAATCATATTATCAAAAGAAGTCGTTTTACCTTGTCCTATTTTAGTAGGTGCACATTGTTCGCCATATCTAACGTACATGTACATCATCATACGTGCAACACTGCCTTTCCATAGGTCGCCAGGATACCAGCTATCTTGTCCTATTGGCGTAGAATTGCCTTTTCCTTCCGCAAATTTTCGATTAGCTCGAGCAGAGTTCCAATCCGTATCTGCAGCTCGAATATTGTGTGCATCTGTTCCAGCTCCAGGCTGTTTTGTGTTAAATCCTCCTGCATGTTGTGTGAATACATGTTCTCTATTCCATGTATCTACACTTGGGCCTCCTGAAGCTTGCTTACTCATTTCTCTTGTATAAGCTTGTTTTTCAGGTGAGAGTCCAATTTCTTTGTGTCCATAAATTAGATATACTTGTTCTGGATTTGCATTGGGAACAAAGTCTGATTGTTTGACTGCAGTCCAAACTTGTTTATAGGTAATTGTCTTTTTATGCGTACTTGTTACTTTATTGCTTAGTTGCGTTTTTAATTCTTTTCCTGTTTTGGTAAAATCGATATCAGCATAGTATGGTTTAAGATCGGAAGGTATATTGTATTTATAGGGAGTTCCTCCACCGTTATTCTCCCCTCCAGGATTCGGTTGAATAGGTATTGGTTTACCAGGAGAGGGGGTAGTTACAATTGGGTCTTTACTACAGGAATAACTTAACCCCAAGGTACAGCATGCAATTAAGAAAATGGTTAATTTGTTTTTCATTTTATATAGTTTTTGATTTATATGAGTAAATCAAAAACTATACTAAAAAACAGTATTACATGATTAAATTTCGATCAGTATATCTTTTTTTAAACTAAACTATTCTTACTTCCATAAGTTATCTGCTGTGTATTGTGGCATTCCCCAAATTTGATTTGCTAAATAGGGATTATCGATAAATGGGTTGCGATTTCCTTGAGCGTATTTATTGTTTAAGTTACCATGATATTTATTTCTATTTACTTCAATTTCTGAGACAGGGTCTTCTGCATTCCACTTGAGAAACAAATCAATCATTCCGTCTTTTGTTGTTTGCTTTGCATCTATTGGCAGTCCAATTTTATCTGCACTGGTGTAATTGTCGCTCTTATGGTATCTGAGATGCATATACATCATCATGCGAGCAACGTCTCCTTTCCATTCATCTCCAGGATACCAGTAGTTAGCTATTTTATGTGAATTGCCTTCTCCATTTACAAATAAGCTGTTATTTCTATGATTATTCCAATAACCATTAATGGCTGTGATATGATGTACATCTTGTCCTGCCAGTTGTCTGGTATGCGCTGCGTGTGGAATACTGCCTTTTGCGTCGGCTATTAAACCTTTTAATTTAAGTGTATTGCTTTTGGCTCTTGATTTCGCAAATACATGCTCCCTTTCCCAAACTTTTTTTCTTTCGCTATCTTCCTGCTCTCCTTTACTAAAGTATCTCTTATTGATACTTCTTTGGTGTTCCAATGCGTTGCTTTCACCTTTAGGCCAACCATAAAGCAACACGACGTTATCTTTGTTCTCAGGATCTTGATCTGTTGTTTGGAGAGCTTGTCTTATACCAGGGGTATAACTAATGGGGTTATGTGTTTTTTCAAGTAAATAGGCGAGTTGTGATAGTAGGGCAGGACCTGTTTTGGTAAAATCCACTTCTTTGTAATAGTCAGCTTGTTGTTTTGGGATTTTGTAAGTTGGAATATTTAAAGCAGTAGTATTTTGCGATTGATTATTGTCCTGTGACAGATGAGCTTGTTTATCTTTCTGAGTTTTTGCACACGAGATTGTCAAAAGGCAAATTGCCACAAGCGTTAGTAATTTATTATTCATTTTCTTTTATATAGTGGTTATTGAAAAGTACTGAAAAGTTATTAAATAAAAAAGAGGCTCTTAAAAATAGAGCCTCTTTAGTGTTTTATATTTTACTACCACAGATTTGCTGCTTTGTATTTGTTTTCCATTCCCCAAATTTGATTAGCTAAATAAGGGTTGTCGATAAACGGGTTGCGATTTCCTTGTGAATATTGATGATTCCCACCATGATATTCATTTCTTCTTTTTTCTAAAGGAGATACAGGATCTTCAGCATTCCACTTTAAGAATAAATCAATCATTTCATCTGCAGTCGTTCCGTTTTTAGTATCGATAGGTTTTCCTACTTTAGTAGCTTTGGTATATCCACCTCCATTTTCATTTTCATAGCGGATGTGCATATACATCATCATACGAGCTACATCTCCTTTCCATTCGTCACCTGGATACCAATAGTTTCCTTTAGGACCTGAATTTCCTGAACCATTTACAAACTCTTTATTACCTCTTGATCCATTCCATGATCCATTAATTGGTCTTAGGTTATGTGCATCGTGTCCTGCTATTCCTTCTATAGCCGTTGGTATTGTACCATTTCTTCCTTCTGCATGAAGAGCGACTTGTTCTTTAGACTTATCTACAGCAAGTGATTTAGCAAATACGTGTTCTCTCTCCCATACTTTATCTCTTCCACTACCTCCAGAACTTTGTTGACTTTTTGGCATTGTTCTTCTTTTTACAATGTCTTTTTCATTGTTTGTCCAACCATAAATAAGTATTACATTATCACTGTTTTCTGGATCTTGATCAGTATATTTTGAAGCTTCCCATATTCCAGGAGTATAACTCTGAGGTTTATGTGTTCTTGTTACAAGACTTGCCAATTGAGCCTTTAACTCCATTCCATTTTTTGTAAAATCTATACCAGCATAATACGCTGCATATTCTGCAGGAATAGTATATTCACCAGGGTTAGTAGGACCAGTCTCTCCACCGTTTCCAGGTACTTCCGCATCATCAAAAGTAATCGAGTCTAAGAATAAATCATAGTCAGCTTTGTTTCCTATTTTGATTGAGAATAGAGGGCCATTACCTGATTTATTGTAATCTGCGCCTTCAAGGTTTAGCGTTAATTTAACCCATTGATTAGCTGTTTCAACAGTCGTTTTCGTATAGTCGTTATTTCCGTTTTTTGGATTATAAGAACTCATGCGAGTAGTTTTTTCCAATACTGTGTTTTGAGAGATAACTATATCTTGCTTAGATTCAATCTGTGCATCTGTGCGCAGGTTATAAACATCATAAGTACCATCTGCTCTGTATAAGTTAAAAGAAAGTGATTTAGCTGCTTTTCCTTTAATGTATACTATAATCGTTTTAGCAGTAGTGGAAACACTTTGATTCTCGATAGTAAATACGTAATCATTTTTGTCGGGATATTGCCCTTTGATATGCATTGCATTTTTACCATCTCTTCCTTGTCCAGGTGCTGCTTTAGCGATAGAGTTTACCCCATAAGTATTGGTGGTTTTAACAAAAGTTTCCCAATCATTGAAGTTTGCTACAATGTCTGGTTGGTTAACATTAACTCCATCTACTCCTTGACCATCAGAGTCTGTTGTTTCTTCATTACCTCCTTGACCATTATCCTCATCTGGATCAGCTGGCTTTTCTGTCCAATCTTGATCAGTAGGATCAGTGACAATAGGATCTTTCGTACACGAGAGTGTTAATAGCGATAGTCCTAAGACTAGTAAAAGTGACTTTTTTTTCATTGTAAAAGTGTTTTCAATTAATAAAAGTGTTTCAGTTTTGTGTTTGTTTGTTGTTCAAATTCTGTCAAAAATATTTGATTTTATAAAGTTAGGGTTATTTAGTGGTATAAAAAAAAGAGCCTCTTTAAAGAAGCTCTTTTATACTATATTTAACTAAGTTTTATTTCCAAAGATTCTCTGCTGGTTTTCCACCCCAGATTTGTGTTGCTAAGTAAGGGTTGTCGATAAAAGGATTACGGTTACCTTGTGAGTATTGATGGTTTCCACCGTGGTACTCATTTCTTTTTTTCTCCATATCAGATACTTTGTCCTCTGCATTCCAATCCAGCAACATATCTACCATTTTAGGATCTACTTTGTTTGTAGGGCCTATGGCAACACCAGTTGGTAAACATTGATTACCATAATTAAGATACATATACATCATCATACGTGCTACATCACCTTTCCATTCATCTCCAGGGTACCATCCTCCACTTACTGGCCCAGAGAGACCTGAACCTTTAGCAAATTTTTCATTATCTCTTTTTCCGTTCCATTCTACATCAGCTGGTCTTAAATGGTGAACATCTGAATTAGCTTTTTCATTTCCCTTTAAATTAGGTGTTCCTAATGCTCTGGCATAGGTATGTTCTCTATTCCATTGTCCTTTATTACCTCCGTGATTAGCTTTGTTTCTTGAAAAAGCTTGAACCCCATTTTTTACCCCAGGATGACCATATATTAAATAAACTTCATTAGTGTTTGGTACTAAATCTGTTATACTCATTGCTTCCCAAAGTTTGTTGTTATATCCTAATGTTTGGTGATGTGTTTTTTTAACTAAATCAGCTAAAGCACTATACAAAGCCATTCCTTTTGTATCTTTAAAATTAATACCTGAGTAATATGCTTTTTGATCAGCCGGAATTTTATAGTCTCCTGGATCGACAGGATCTGTACCTGGTTCACCATCTCCACCGGCATCACTTTCAGTTCCGTCTTCGTATCTAATCTCATCGATTACCAAGTCATAAGCAGCATCTTTACCAACTTTAATAGCAAAGGTTTTACCAGTTCCAGTAGTATTATATCCAGTCACACCAGTTTTAAGGTCTAAAACAACTTTAACCCATTTTCCTTTTGTATCTATAATTCCTGTATAGCTTGGTGTAGTACTATTTGGATCGGATGTCTGTGGTTTTGTATCTGCAGTAATATTTTTGCTATCAGACATATCACCTACATTATAAGCATAGTAGGATTTACCATCTGGTTTGAAAACCAACAAGGTTAACGATTTTGCTGAAGTACCTTTTACAAGTAAAGATAATTTCGTTGCATTTTTGACTACTTTTTTTACGTTTTCAACTGTAAATACATAGTCGTTTGCTGAAGGTGTACCCTTTAAACTTAATCCATTTTTATTGTCCCAACCTGTACCAATGGCTTGAGTAGCATATGGTTTTATTTTGGTTCCTTGATAATCTTGAAGTGTACCTAAGAATGTATCCCAAACTTCGAAATCTGCTCCAGGGAAAACTATTGTTTTTCCAGGTTTAACTTCAATAGGTGTGTTGGGATCGGGGTCAGTTGGATCTGGATTTGGTTTTTCCGGATTCGTAGTTTCGGGATTCTCTATATCAGTAGGATCCGTCACAATAGGGTCTTTGGTACAAGAAAATATAGCCAAAGCCATCCCTAATACTAAAAAGATTGAAATTTTCTTCATTACTAATAGATTTTAGTATACAATTAAATATTTTAAGTGAAGTGTATTTCTATGTTTAGAAATTCACATAAAGTTACTTAATTGTATGAAGAAATCAAAGTTAAAGAGCAAGCTTTTATTGAAGCTTGCTCTTGTTTATTTTATTTCCATCTGTTTTCAGCCACTGGGCCACCCCAGATTTGTGTTGCTAAGTATGGGTTATCGATAAAAGGGTTTCTATTTCCTTGTGAATTAGCATTTTTAGGATTTCCATGAAAATCATTTCTCTGTATCTCTAAGTCAGCTACAGGATCTTCTGCGTTCCATTTTAAAAACAATTCAACCATTCCTTTATCTGTTGAAACTGGTGAGCTTATTGCGATTAAATTAGCATCACACTGTTGATCATATACAAGGTACATGTACATCATCATGCGAGCAACATCTCCTCTCCACTCATCGCCTGGATACCATCCACCTCCAAGTTTTCTTGCTTTACCAGATCCTTCAATAAAGTGTAAGTTTCCGCGATCACTATTGTGTTTAATAATCGAAGGTCTTAAATGATGGGCGTCTACACCTGGTCCTTTGGATCTTCCCAAAACAGGGTTTCCTTGCGATTGTGCAAATACATGTTCTCTATTCCATCCAGAGTTTGAAGTATAAGTGTGATTACCACTTGTTGTACCTTTTTCTCCGTAAATCATATACAATTTTCCATCTGGAGATCGATCGGTAATTGCAATAGCATGCTTATTAGCTGTATATGATATATCATTTTTTTTCTGAATTAGTTTAGCTAAAGCAACTTTTAGCTCCATTCCAGTTTTCTTGAAATCAATATTAGCGTAATATGCTTTTTGATCAGCAGGTATGTTTTTAAAATCTCCTGATTGACCAGTTCCTGGATCAACTGGATCTGGATCTACCGGATCCACAGGAGTTGTAGGTTTAGCATCGTCAAACACAATAGAAGAAACAAGTAGGTTATAAGCAGCTTTGCTACCAACTTTGAATCCAAATACTGAACCTGTTTTAGATTTGTTGTAATCTACATCAGAGATATCAAGTGTGATTTTAATCCAATTATTAGCGTTTATTTTTACTCCAACATAGTCATTAACTCCAATGTTTGAATCACTTTCTTGTTTTTTATTAGTTTTTTTAAGTATTAAGTCAGAAGATAGCGTAATATCCGTTTTACTGGCAATTTGTTCATCTGTACGCAAGTTGAATACTTCATATCCTGCGTTAGTGTATACATTAAAAGACAGTGATTTGTCAGCTGTTCCTTTAATGTAGAAAGTAATACTTTTTGCGTTAGCAGCCACAGTTTGGTTTTCGGTAGTGAAAACATAACCGTTTGCCTCAGGAGTACCGTTTATTTGTAAGGCATTTCCGCCATCTTTTCCTTGACCAGTAACAACTTTAGCGTAAGTGGCTAATTTGAATTTGTTCAAAGACTTTAAAAACTCTGTAGGATTGTTAAAGTCAGCAACAGTTTCCGGTTTGTTAATGTCAATACCTGCATCTCCATCTGGTTGCGGTTTTGAAGGTTCTGTAGGCCCTGTAGGGTCAGTTGGTTTTGAAGGTTCTTCAGTATCAGGACGAGTTGGGTCCGTTACAATAGGGTCTTTGCTACAAGAAAAAATGGCCATAGCCATCCCTAAAGCTAAAAAAAATGAAGCTTTTTTCATTTCAAAGGGTGTTTTTCAATTAAATCAGTGAAGTGTTTTGTCCTATTGATATATAAGTAGTGTTTACAATAGGATATTATATAAACAACAATAGCAAGCTTTAATTAAAGCTTGCTATTGTTTATTTTATTTCCAAAGGTTATTAGCTGTTGGTCCTCCCCAAATTAAAGTAGCTAAGTATGGATTATCAATAAAAGGATTTCTATTTCCTTGTCCATATTGATTACTTGCATTTCCAAGGTACTCATTTCTTTGTGTTTCTATTTCCGAAACTGGATCAATAGCGTTCCATTCTAATAATAGGTCAACCATTTTACTGTCAACTTTGTTTTTAGAACCAATTGCTACTCCAGTTGGTAAACATCTAGATTCATAACGTAAGTACATATACATCATCATACGAGCTACATCACCTCTCCATTCATCACCAGGATACCATCCTCCTGATACTTTTCCAGAAAGTCCACTTCCGTTAGCAAATTTTAAATTTCCACGAGTTGAATTCCATCCTGTATCTGATGCTCTTAAGTGGTGAGCATCAGCACCTGGTCCAGAAGTACCTAAGTTAGGTGTACCCAATGATTTAGCATAGGTGTGTTCTCTATTCCACTGATTGGCATTTCCTCCATTAGCATTTACACCTCTTGTATAGGCTTGTTTACCAGAATTTGTGCCTTTGTGACCGTATAATAAGTATACAGTCCTTCCATCAGGTGTTAAATCAGTGTTTTTGATAGCTCCCCAAACACCATCGTAGCTTAATGTCTTCTTGTGGGTAGATTTAACCAAAGTAGTTAAAGCTTGTTTTAAAGCCATTCCTTTAGTTGTTTTAAAGTCTATTGTACTATAATAGCTTTGTAGTTGAGCAGGAACTTTTATATCACCAGGCTCTGTCGGATCAACGGGATCCACTGGATCTACCGGATCCACAGGAGTTGTAGGTTTAGCATCGTCAAACACAATAGAAGAAACAAGTAGGTTATAAGCAGCTTTGCTACCAACTTTGAATCCAAATACTGAACCTGTTTTAGATTTGTTGTAATCTACATCAGAGATATCAAGTGTGATTTTAATCCAATTATTAGCGTTTATTTTTACTCCAACATAGTCATTAACTCCAATGTTTGAATCACTTTCTTGTTTTTTAGTAGTTTTTTTAAGTACTAAGTCAGAAGATAGCGTAATATCCGTTTTACTGGCAATTTGTTCATCTGTACGCAAGTTGAATACTTCATATCCTGCGTTAGTGTATACATTAAAAGACAGTGATTTGTCAGCTGTTCCCTTAATGTAGAAAGTGATACTTTTTGCATTAGCAGCCACAGTTTGGTTTTCGGTAGTGAAAACATAGCCGTTTGCCTCAGGAGTACCGTTTATTTGTAGGGCATTTCCGCCATCTTTTCCTTGACCAGTAACAACTTTAGCGTAAGTGGCTAATTTGAATTTGTTCAAAGACTTTAAAAACTCTGTAGGATTGTTAAAGTCAGCAACAGTTTCCGGTTTGTTAACGTCAATACCTGCATCTCCATCTGGTTGCGGTTTTGAAGGTTCTGTAGGCCCTGTAGGGTCGGTAGGGTCAGTTGGTTTTGAAGGTTCTTCAGTATCAGGACGAGTTGGGTCCGTTACAATAGGGTCTTTGCTACAAGAAAAAATGGCCATAGCCATCCCTAAAGCTAAAATAAATGAAGCTTTTTTCATTTCTAAGGGTGTTTTTCAATTAAATTTTATAAGTGAGTTTAAATTTTAGTTATGTTGTTTGTTTTAGTAGGTAGTTTATTGTTTCTTTCTTTCTAATAAAGCCATGTAAAAACCGTCAAATCCCGATTCGTGGGCAAGAATCTTGTGGTCTTCAACGAAAGTAAAGTCTTTACCAGCCTCGCTATTTAAAAAGTGTTCTATTTGTTTTTCGTTTTCTGAAGGTAAAATTGAGCAAGTAGCGTAAACTAATTTTCCTCCAGGTTTTAATATTTTAGAATAATCTTGAAGAACTTGTCGTTGAACTTGTTTGATTTCTTCTATAAACTCTGGTTTAAGCTTCCATTTGCTATCTGGGTTTCTCTTTAGCACACCAAGTCCACTACAAGGAGCGTCAATTAGTACACGATCAGCTTTGTCGTGTAGTTTTTTAATTGTTTTAGTTCCTTCAATGATGCGGTATTCTATATTGAAAGCACCGTTTCTTTTGGCTCTTATTTTAAGTTGTTTTTGCTTGCTTTCATAGATATCCATAGCAATAATTTGCCCTTTGTTTTCCATTAACGAAGCAATGTGTAGTGTTTTTCCACCTGCACCTGCACAAGTGTCTACCACTCTCATTCCAGGTTGTACATCTAATAAAGGAGCAACAAGTTGGGAAGAAGCATCTTGAACTTCAAAAAGTCCTTCTTTAAAGGCATCTGTTAAGAAAACATTTGCGCGTTCTTTTAAAATTAAGGCATCTGGATATTCAGTAGTTTTGATTGTCTCAATGTCTAAATCCATTAAGATACCATAAAGTTTGTCACGTGTAGTTTTTAGGGTATTTACACGTAGAATCACACTAGCTTGTTTGTTTTGTGCCGCAATTTCTTTTGTCCACAATTCTTCACCCAGTTCTTTTATACCTAATTCATCCATCCAATCAGGGATAGATTCTCTGTATTTTCTCGTTTTTGTTAACTCGTCAAATCTTCCTTTGATTCTTCGAACCGGAGTATTTTCAAAGTATTTCCAATCTGGTAAATTATAACCTCTCAGAACAGCCCATACAGCAAATACGCGCCACATATCATCTCTGTTAAATGGCTCTTTTACTTCAGCTATTTCGGCATATAGTCTTTTCCAACGTACTATTTCGTAAATTGTTTCTGCAACGAATTTTCTGTCAGCACTTCCCCAGCGTTTGTCTTTTTTTAAAGCTCTTGCTACCACTTTATCAGCATATTCTCCTTCGTTGAAGATTGCAAGTAGTGAGTCAATAACTGTAAATACAAGGTTTCTATGTAGTCTCATTAATATATAAATAAAATAGCCCACAAATATACATCTT
>NZ_WSPP01000311.1:0-236 GCF_009767705.1 Myroides sp. LoEW2-1
CTGGATCTACCGGATCCACAGGAGTTGTAGGTTTAGCATCGTCAAACACAATAGAAGAAACAAGTAGGTTATAAGCAGCTTTGCTACCAACTTTGAATCCAAATACTGAACCTGTTTTAGATTTGTTGTAATCTACATCAGAGATATCAAGTGTGATTTTAATCCAATTATTAGCGTTTATTTTTACTCCAACATAGTCATTAACTCCAATGTTTGAATCACTTTCTTGTTTTTTA
>NZ_WSPP01000312.1:0-253 GCF_009767705.1 Myroides sp. LoEW2-1
AGTCCGATTATGAATAGGAAAAGCAAAAGTACCTTGTTCTAATCGCTTGTGATATAACACAAAACCACCTGTTTCCCAGTGTAAGAGTTTCATCTGATTACATCGACGATTGATAAAGACGTAGACACTTCCATTATGAGCGACTTGATTAAGCTCGTTTTGAACAAGACCACATAGACTATCGAAACTCTTGCGCATATCACAAGCTGATTTATACAAGTAGAATTGATGGCTACTACTCAGACTAAACATT
>NZ_WSPP01000313.1:0-521 GCF_009767705.1 Myroides sp. LoEW2-1
GATTACAATGCTCTCTTTGGTTACTTTAAAACTAAGGGTTTTAATTTTATATACTTACCCAAAACACCTTTTCCTAAAAGTTTAGAGTCTTTGTTAAGCTTTTATTTACCGTATATACCTCAAGAGAGGTTAAAAAAAATAGATTTTTCTTATGATGCATTATTACAAATATTCTCTTCTATCTATCAAGAAAATGATTCATCATACATAAAGTACTATAGGGATTTTTTACTTGCTATTGAGTATGATAGTGAAATTAAAAATGGTTTAATTTTATTTAGAAATGACACCTACTACATATTAGAGTTAATCAATAATGAACCTAATCACAATTTTAATGTAATTGACAGCTACTTTAATGCTCTTTATATAGAAGATGCTGATATTTTTGAAAGCCCTAGAGACCTAAATGAAATGACTTGTTTCTTAGATTTAGATGATATTACTAAACAAAAGATACAGGAAATACAAAAACAACTAAAAGCTCTTAAGGTCTCAGGTCAATTAATCTATGCCTTACC
>NZ_WSPP01000314.1:0-14074 GCF_009767705.1 Myroides sp. LoEW2-1
CCTCTATTTTAATTCTAAGGCTATCTACATCGCCATTTTATCATTACCTCAACAAAGCACTTTTTTTGCAAATACCTAATTACTTCAGTGAGCTATTTCAAAGAAAGGCCAAACATCGACTTCTCTTCAATAAAAAAGTCATCTTTTAACAAGTAAAAGATGACTGTATATTTTAAATCGCTTTCAGGTGTTTTTAAAATTTAGAATCTATAGCGCACTGCCAAACCTAAATCAGTATAAAGACCATTTCTATAAGAGTCATTCAAATATATTTCAGGTCTTAAGTCTAATGATATTTGCAGAGGAAAATCAAAGTTATACTCCACTCCTATTGTACCCGTTACCAAACCGAAAGTACCATTATCAGAATATCTTTTACCTCTGATATTTTCAGAATAGTTCCAAGTTCCCACTGCAGCACCAGCACCAGCATACCAATTGAATCCTTGATCAATATTCCACATCCATTGATAGATACCTGTTACTTTAAAAGCATCTACATCATGGCGAGTTCTCCAACCTAAATCTAATTCTAATCGATTGTTCTTAGCTAACTTTCTTTGATAAGTTATCTCTGTACCTAATCCACTATTTCCTCCAAAACGCAAACCAATGGCATTCTTTGGAGTTGATTGTGCAAATGTAGTAACTGATATAGCTAATACAAAAGCAGCTGAAAGCAACACTTTTTTCATATTTATTCTATTTTAAAAAGTCAAAGCTACTGTAATTTACAAGGAGATAAAAGTTAAAAGATTTCTAATAAGTATAATTCAACCTTTCCTTTCACTATCTGATACTACATCAATCATTTAGAACCTTATTCAAAAAAGCAATACTGGAAGCGTAAATTACAGAAAAACAACTACCGTTCGAGACTTTGCTGGGAGAATCCCTACAATTAAAGCGACTTTACTTTTCTTATTTAATAGCTTGTAGAGAGCTAATCATTTGCTCTAATTTTATTATCTTTTTTGTATTCATCTTTTTGTTCCCATACATATTCACGCCAGCCCAGATCCCTAATACAATATAATAACCCATCAATACAATATTCTTTCCTCCCACAATTGCAGAATCAATCTTTACAATAAACGGATAAGTAAAGATAGCTATCCCAGTTATGAGAGTAACGATATATACATTCATCCATACCTTTGACAATTGTAATTGTTGCTTCTTTTCTTTCGTTAGCAACGCAATATAATCACTTGTTGACTGTGTTAATATAGATTCTGGCATTAAGCTATTTAAGCGATAATAATTAAACATAAACAACATCATCGTTATTCCACAACATAGAGATCCCAAAATCACCCATAAACTTCCAGCAAACTCAGTGTCTAATAACCATATATAAATTCCAATGATCCAGCCTATAGTAGACACGCCTATTATAGCCAGAGCCCAATTCATCTTTACTTTCTTTAAACGATAGGTATCTATAGACTGATAAACTTCTTTAATATCGCTGTGTTCTACTCTCGGAGTAGCCCAGAGCTGTTCTAAATTTACTTGATTACTTTCCATAGTTATTGAGTTTTTGATATAGTTCTTCTTTAATACGATGTACTCGAGTACGCACATTAGCATGTGTAAGTCCTGTCACATCAGCAATCTGTTTTTGATCCACCCCTTCTAAAGTCAGCGAAATAATAATTCTATTCATCTCACTTAATTCACTAATCGCTTGATAGAGTATCTGAGTATTGGTTTCTTTGTACTCCTCCTCTACACTTTTGCTCTGCCTTATCTTGCTTTCATCAGACATTACTTTTTTACTCCGTTCTATTTGTCTTAAACAGATATTTACAGCGATCCGGTATATCCACGTACCATAGCCTGAATCAGCTCTAAACTTGGGCAACTGATTCCACACATTAACGAAAGTCTCCTGTGCTATACCTTTAGCCCAATCCGCATCATTAACATATCCTAATGCCAATCGATAAATTCGCTGCCAATAGTGTGCATAGAGCGACTCAAATAATTCTTTATACATACTCATGTTTTTTGATTGGTTTTGTAATTTAGATACACAGTATGGAAATATGTTACAACTAAATTACAAATGATCTACTTAACTATGCCTTCGAAATGTTAACTGATTTAGAGAATGAATAAAAAAGCATAGATTACTTACAACCTATGCTTAAAATAAATTCGATTAGAGTTCTTTTATCTACTCTAAGATTATGATTGCTCATTGATTTCATATACCAGATAAGGTGATTGTTCTATATTAAAGAACTATTTCTTTCATGCTGTATTCGCATCAACTTTTATATTAACCTCACTTAAAATAATATATAGATAAGAAGTGCATCCTACCCAAGAATGGGTATATACATAAAAAATTCCCCAAGGCAAGTTGCATTTGAGGAATTAAGAAAATTAAATTAATACTTTTGATTTGATTCTACTTAGCGTTTCTTGAGAAACATTAAGATAAGTAGCGACAATCTTATTCGGCAACCTCCTAACAATTATAGGATTTTGACTTAGTAATCGTTTGTATCGTTCACTTGCATCCATAGTTACCATTTCGAAATGTCGTGCAGTATTATTCAGATAAGCTAACTCAAGGTACTTTCTATAGAATTTCTCCCACTTAGGCATAGATTCCAATAGGTTATAAAAATCGTTATGCGTAATCCAATAAGCTTCTGTCACTTCTAAGGTTTGCAAGTATTCATAAGAACTTGAATTATCTATAAAGTTCACTAATGCAGTTGCAAACTGATTCTCAAACGCAATATAGCGAGTAGCATCTTGTCCTGCTTCATTAATATAAAAAATTCGAACACATCCCTTAGACACAAAATACAATTTATGACTATTAGTACCAGAATTAGTTAACTGCACTCCTTTCTCATACTTCTCATAGTGAAAATAAGAAAGAACCTTATCTAACTCCTCATCAGTAAACTCAACACTATTTTGTAGGTATGTTATTAAATTTTTCATTTCATATCATTAATCTTGTAAAACAAAGGTACGATAGTAAACTAAATCTGCTATGGTCAAAACTGTCATTTTATGTTCATGAGCGAAAATCAATACCTCAGGTAACCTTGCCATAGTCCCATCGTCATTCATTAACTCACACAATACTGCTTGAGGGGGTAAACCAGCTAACTTCATAAGGTCAATACTTCCTTCCGTATGACCATTGCGCTCTAAAACTCCTCCATTCTTTGCTCTTAACGGAAAGATGTGTCCTGGACGAGCTAAGTCCCCTGGTACCGCATCTTTGTTTGCTGCTGCTCTTACAGTTGTTAATCGATCTGCTGCAGACAATCCTGTTGTTACTCCTTTGCTCGCTTCTATAGTAATGGTAAAGGGAGTCTGAAAACGACTACTATTTTGTTCAACCATATAAGGTAATTCAAGCTCATCTGCTTTATCATTTGTCAAGCATAAACAAATAATTCCACTGCAATATCGAATCATCATTGCCATATCTTTTTCGCTCATCAAGTGGGCTGAAAATATTATATCCCCTTCATTCTCTCTATCTTCATTATCCAGTAATAGAACACCTTTCCCACTTTTTAAGTTGCTAATTGCTCGTTCTACTCTCTCTTGACTATCCCACCCAAAGTGATTTAGAGTTAATTCTTGACTCATTCTTTATTCTTTTTTAGTTATTGATTCAGTTATAGTGCGTGCTTTAGGAATAATGACAAAAGCTGCTAAATAAGCCACGGGAATCATGGTGCTCCAGGATTTTAAAAAGAGTAAAACCCAGTTTTCTCCAAAACCATAATTGCGTATTAAGCCTACAAATGCCATAATTAAAGTCATTGGCACGACGACAAATAAAGTATTGATATACTTATAAAACTTTTTATCCATTTTATCTCTATTTTGTGATTTGTGATTTGTGATAGGACAAAGGTCTTCTTCTCAACACTCTCAAACATTGACATAAGTCAAAAAAGAAGGAAACGTTCTTTACAAATAGAAACAATTCTCAACTAAGCTTAACGACTTACATTCTTAAAACAAGAAAGCCACTGCATACGCAGTGGCTCCTATACATAACATAAACTAATTTTATATATTGTTTCCGTTCCCCGTTTTCCGTTTTCCGTTCCCTAAATCGCTAAAACTGTCCACCTGACACTTTCTTTACGCTCGGTCCTCCCGTTCCCTGTTCCCTAAATCGCCAACACGCCACCTGGCCCCTTCACTAAAACTGTCCACCGGACATTTTCTTCACGCTCGGTCCTCCAGTTTTCCGTTCCCTAAATAGCAGCTGCCCACACCTCTATTTCGATATCTATCTCTGATAGACCCAATGCAGTAATATAAGCAATTGTCATAGATGGATGACTTCCTTCAAATAGTTCTTCCCACACTTTGTCAAAATACTCCCAGTCAATTTCTTTTGTAGACCAAATATTAACCTTAATAACATCTTGACTGCTCAAACCCTGACTTTCTAACAAAGCTCTTATGTTCGCAAACGTATTATCTACCTGCTCATTAAACACCATGGGGATACGCCCTTCTTTATCGGTACCTATCTGACCTGAAAATGTATAGATTGTCGCTTCCTTAGGCACTATCGTCACATGTGAATACCTCCCCACAGGACTTGATAAAGTCGTTGGGTTTACTCTTTTGACTTCCTTCATGTTTTTCATCTTAATATTTTTAATTATTTTGAAAAACAAAACTATAAGGAGTTGATCATTAAAAATTGTATAAAACCGACAAGAATAGAATTACTTTTTAAACTCAGGAAAATTGAGTAGCTGTTCTTGTGTATCTAATAGATATTGCTTTGGAGTACTACCTGTGAATGTCTTAAACTCACGGATATAATGCGATTGGTCGAAATACCCACTCTCGTACGTAAGCTCCGTTAAAGACTTAAAACTTGATTCACGCAAGAGGTTTAAGTTTGCCTGAAAGCGTATAATACGCGAGTACACTTTAGGAGACATACCTACATACTGCTTCACTAAGCGCTCCAGCGTTCGCTCTGAGATATTCATTTCTTGCTGCACCTGCTTTAATGACTTGCCATATTGTAACAGATTAGAAACGTAATTTGCCTTATCGGCATTTCCTTTTTGATTCTGTAATTGCTGAACTAAAAATTGACTGATGATTACTATCTTCTCTCTTACTGTTCTGGCATTGACCACCTTCTCCAAAATGGGTTGATGTACAAGTTCTTCTAAGGGAATATTCTGATTAGCAAACTCATTGGCATCAATGCCAAATAGTGCTTTTAATGCCGTAGGATACAGATAAACCCCTATAATTCTAAACGCTCCAGAAATTCTTTCCTCTGTATACTGATTAAACTGCCCATACACGTACAATTTTGGAATAAGCTTACCCTGAACATCAGTAAATAGATTAGGACTATCTTGAAAAATCAAAGCAGGTACTCCATCGGGAATAATCTTAAAGTTCCTAACCTCTGTACTTTCCATAGTATCTTCTAACACCCAAAAATACTGGACATAAGGTCTTAAAGGTAATATAGGGGCTATTTCATGATAATACATCAGTACATACTTTAATGACAAAGATAAAAAAAAGCCACTGCATACGCAGTGACTCCTATACATAACATAACCTAATTTTATATACTATTTCCGTTCCCGTTTCCACACTGCCACCGCATTATCTGGCCCCATCGCTAAAAATGTCCACTGGACATTTTCTTCACGCTCGGTCCTCCCGTTTCCCAGTTTCCTAAGTCGCCAACACGCCGCCTGGCCCCATCGCTAAAAATGTCCACCGGACATTTTCTTGAAGCTCGGTCCTCCCGTTCTCAGTTTCCTCCCTCTTGATGTAAAGTCTGAGATATTTTTTCCAAATTTAAGCTATTAGCCATTGCAGAAAAGATATCGTAATACGTACTTTTATTCTCATACAAGTCCTCGTGTTTACCATTCTCTACCACTCTTCCCTTCTCCATAACCACGATATCATGCGCATCGATAATCTGAGAGATACTGTGTGAGACGATAATCACTGTTCTGTTTTCCTTAATCGCATCCAGACTTTTCTTGATTTGCTCTGTAGCAATCGCATCTAAACTGGCAGTAGGCTCGTCTAAAAATATAATAGCGGGATCTTTTAAAAACAAACGAGCGATAGCGATACGCTGTTGCTGTCCACCTGAGAGTAAGCGAGCATCAGACTCATACCCCTGAGGCAACTCAGTAATCTGCTCGTGGATATACGCTTTCTGAGCAGCTAATTCCACCTCTTCCATCGTAGCATGCGGATTTCCATAGCGGATATTCTCAGCAATACTCCCTTGAAAGATATGATTCTTTTGCAGTACCAGCCCTATGTGTTTACGCAATTCCTTAGTATCGTATTCTCTTAGGTCTACACCATCTAAGAAGATTTGCCCTGATGTAGGTGCATAAAACTTATCCAGTAAGTTAATCACCGTACTCTTACCAGCCCCACTAAGCCCTACTAATGCAGTAGTCTTATTGGGTTCTATTACCATAGACACCTCTTTCAAAGCATTTGTCCCGTTTGGATAGTCAAAAGAGACATTCTTTATCTCTATCTTACCTTTTATTTGTGTAGGCACATAAGTACCTGTCGTTTCTACCTCGTGCTCAGCCTCAATGATTTCAAAGAAACTCTCTGAGTAAATCATGGCATCATTTACATCGTCATAAATACGGTGAAGTTGTCTGATAGGCGCTGTCACGTTATTGAATAACAGAACGTGAAACATAATCGCCCCAACAGTCATATCACCTTTTAATACGAAATAGGCTGTCATCAGAATAATCACCACAAGCCCAAACTGTTCAATGAACCCCTTTACAGCATCAAATACAAAACTCATACGTCTTGTTTGCAATTGATTCTCTGTCATATCATATTGAATTGCTTCATGCTTTTCGGCTTCTAAAGGTTCTCTGACGAACGACTTAATTACCGTAATAGAATTAATTAAAGAGATAATCCCATTGTTTTTATTTTCTCTAAAGCTACGCATTTTTCGTCTAAACCCTTTTAGCTTACTCGCCTGTAACTGACTGACATAAAAGTACAAAGGAATCATAGCAGTACTAACCAGTCCCACATAGACGTTGGCAGTATAAATAAACACTAATGCCACAATAGCATTGGCAAACAGTGGTAATATATCGATAAAGAAATTCTGTATAAGACGAGTAATACTCCCTATCCCTTGGTCAATACGAGTTTGTAATTTTCCACTGTCATTCTCATCAGAGGTATAAAACGCCATGCGATACGTCAATATCTTGGTCACAATCAATTGAGAAATATCTCTTGAGACATAAATACGCAATTTCTCTCCGAAAAACTTCTGCCCAAACTGTATAAAAGCATTGATTATTTCTTTTGCGATTAACACCACACTACTAAACAACAGCATCTTATATCCCCAAGCCAAGTCTTGTACCCCAGTAACTACCTCATTTAAAGTATCCACCATATGGCGAATAATCAAAGCGTTTACCTGAACGGCAAAAGAGCCCACTGCCGTCAATACTAAAGTTCCTATTATTAACCTTTTATAAGGCATTACAAAAGGTTTTATCTGTTTAAGTATTTTTATCAAATTCATACTGCAAAGATAGAATTGTTCTAAATAGAAAGTATTGATTTAGGTCAATAAAAAATAATAATACTTTTTAACTATATCGATTTTTAGTGATGAAATAAAGAGTCACAATTTGAC
This sequence comes from Myroides sp. LoEW2-1, assembly GCF_009767705.1. Lineage (NCBI taxonomy): Bacteria > Pseudomonadati > Bacteroidota > Flavobacteriia > Flavobacteriales > Flavobacteriaceae > Myroides > Myroides sp. LoEW2-1. The sequence goes on from NZ_WSPP01000314.1 coordinate 7,706, forward strand.
AGTATAAGTAAAGGCTATCACATTTAACTTTTAATATTGTTTTAATTAAAAATTAGTTTAATTTTGCTAAAATTTTAACACTTATAGAAATATGAAAAAAATTACTTTATCCTTAGTTGCTGCTTTAGCAATTGGTCTAACAGCTAATGCACAAACTCCAGACGTAAAGATTGGAGCAAAAGCAGGGGTTAACTTTGCAAACATAAACGGAAGTGATGCTAATGGTGATACAAGAACAGCATTCCATATTGGAGCTGTAGCTGAAATTTTTATCAATGAAAAGTTTTCAATACAGCCTGAATTATTATACTCTGCTCAAGGTATGAAATTCGATGATATTGATGAGTATTATAATGATAATACTTTTATTACAACAAGTAATACTTATACAACAAAGCTAGATTATATCACAATCCCTGTTATGGCAAAATATTATATTTTCCAAGGTTTAAACGTACAAGCAGGTCCTCAATTTGCTTTTAATGTAGCTGCTAAAAGCGCTGGAGAAGATATGAAAGATGTAATCAAAACTTTTGATTTTGGCCTTAACTTTGGTTTAGGTTATGAATTACCACTTGGTCTATTTGTTGATGCACGTTACAACCTTGGTCTTAGTAATGTTACTAAAAAAATTGAAGGAGAAACATTAAAAGCAAAAAACGGAGTATTCCAGTTATCTGTAGGGTATAAATTCTAATCCTATTTAAACATAACTATAAAGGTTCTTATCACGTGGTAAGAACCTTTATTTTTTTAAGGTCTAACAATATTGTCTGTTGATCTTCTTTTCAGAAGCAATACTGCTCATATATTAGCTGCTATGCATGGACGCTGCACAAAGCCTCACGACTTTGAGCCATATACTTAAACACTCCTAAGCCACAGATAACAAAAAAGCAATATCACCAAATTATACATTCATAAAAAAAGATTTTACATAGAATAAAAGTGAAAATTCACCTATTTTAACTTCTCTTATTGTTTGTTAATAATTTTTAAATACTTTTACAAAAAATTAACACTTAAACAAACATGAAAAAAATTACTTTATCCTTAATTGCAGCACTAACTATCGGCTTTGCTGCAAATGCACAAGAAAAAGAAATTAAATTTGGAGCTAAAGTAGGTTTAAACGAATCTAAGTTTTCAAATGCTGACGGGCTTTCAACGCGTACCAGTTTCCACATTGGAGCTGTCGCTGAAATTCCAATTACTGAAAAATTTTCAATTCAACCTGAATTATTATATTCAGGTCAAGGAGCTAAATTTGATGGTGCAGGTAGCTATGATGATGGATTATTAGAATTTAGGGAAGTAAAGGTAGAAGGAACGTTTAAACAAAACTACATTCTTTTACCTATTATGGCTAAATATTATGTGTGGAAAGGTTTAAACCTACAAGCAGGACCTCAAATAGGTTTCTTGACTACAGCAAAACTACATTATGACAAAGTTGAAATTCCTGAAGCTGGTATTTCTGCAAACAATCATAGTGTTTCAATAAAACAGATGATGAATAAAGTGGACTTTGGATTAAATTTTGGTATAGGATATGAACTACCAATTGGGGTATTCTTTGATCTTCGTGCTAATATAGGTCTAAGTTCAATTAACAAAGAAGGACCTTCTTCTAAGAATCAAGTATCTCAATTATCTGTAGGGTATAAATTCTAATTATTCCTGCAAAATAGCTATAAAGGGACTTCTTTAAAAAAGAAGTCCCTTTTTTTGTAATAGCCTATTTAGCCTATTTATTATGACCTCTAACTATTATTTGATTAATGCAATAAACCTCCTGTTCTTCTCTTACTAATTGTCTTTTTTACTGTTCTCAAATTGAACTTACAAATCATATCCAAAACAGCGGTTCGACATCTACCGAACTAAGATCAAAACCAGTAAAAACGGGAGACACAACCATTCTTCATGTCATTTGTTCGGAGATTATTCAGGGATTACTCGCTAAACATTGGAAAAAGTAGTGTTTTTACGAAGAAACACCGAACAACACCCGAAAAATACACGCGTAGCACGCTTTTCAAGAATTTATAAATTGTAAAAAATGAGAATTTTACCACATAGATATATGGTGTTTTTTAAAAATAGAAAGAAACTAATTATTTCTTTGTTTAGTATACATTAGATTGTAAAAGTTATCAGATACTAAAACGAATAATTGAGAAATGTTTATATCAAATATACGAAATAAAACAACTCTTTTAGAATCAGTTTTCTATACCCACTGTACAAAATCTTGCGACTGTAAGCAATATACCTACAACACTGTGCTAAGTCCAACGACTATGAGCTATACGCTTCCAAGTTATAGATAACTTTAGTGCAAAGTCAGGAAACTTTGCGGAACCGACACTAAGTCTTACGACTTTGTGTAGCCTAATACCTCAAATACCATTAGTACTCCCGGTACCTGGACTTCTTCCTTCTTATAATCTTCAAAACTAAAGTATTTCACTGCCCCGATTTCATTAGTGGCTTTTATCTTCTCATCTCTTAACTCATACACATAACAATCTTGTTGCATCATGATATTGAGTTTCTCTCCATAGGCTGGAGCAATGATATGGACAAAATATTGTAATCGATCACTATTCATACTAAGGCTTAATTCTTCTTCTACTTCTCGTATTAGAGCAACCTTACTTTCTTCTCCTTGATCTATCTTACCACCTGGCAAATACCAAGCTTTCTTATTGTTGCTGTACGCCAATAGCAGCTTACCTTCTTCAACAACGACCAATCCTACAGTATGCAAATCTACCCATTGTTGCTCTACTACAGGAAGATGATAGATATTCATCATCCTACCAGGTACTTTAGTCAAAATTTGTTTAACACAAACACCACTCATTTTCTCATAGAATAAATTAGCATTAGGGTCTGCATATACTTCGATATACTTAAAACCAAGCTGATGTGACATGACCTTAATTTGCTTGATTATTTCTTTACCAAATCCTTTATTTATACACTTGGGCAATAACCAAAAATGTTCTAAAGTAACATAATCACCTTTTCCTCTTAGCTCAAAGAAACCAATATACTCTTGTTCAACAAAACACTTATATACTTGCGCTTTAATCAAGTTTTCTTTTGTGATAGTCAATTCTTCCTTCCATAAATACATAAGTTCTTGGCTATACCCCCATACTTGTTTCGAGAGCATCGCTGTTTGTGTTAACATCCCTAAATCGTCTATAGTTGCGAGTTGAATCGATAATTTCATGTCTATATCTTTTGATTCTTAGTTTCCAAATATAATAGCTTTATACAAATCTGTTCATATGTTCTCTCTAATTATTCTATTTACTAAATCGCTCACCTACCCTTATTCCATAAGTAACTAACAAATAATCAAGGTGCTAAAAATAACGATACCCCTTTACATCTCTTACTGATGCAAACACCTCTATTTATCAATGATTTTAAAAGAAAAAAAGAAGTAAATTAGCTTTATTATACTTTACACAATATGACAATACGAGTGGCAGAACTAACGGATATAGAGCAATTACAACTGCTATATCAGAAGCAACTTAAAACACAACAAGTGTATCAACCATATTACTTTAAGGCTGACTTGCCCGCTGTTGACTTTCTTGAGGAAACGATAAAAAGCGACCAGGCTGAGTTTATTGTCGTAGAGCATGAAGGCCAACTCATAGGGATGGCCGCCCTATTCATTGAAGAAACTTTACCTTATGAATGCTATGTATCCCACCGTTATCTGAATTTTGCAGATTTATATGTAGAAGAAGGTTTCCGAAACAAAGGGCTGGGTAAAGAATTGATTGAAAATGTAAAAAAATGGGGCAAAGAAAAGAAAGTGGATTATATTGAGCTTTTGGTTCTAAGAGAAAATAGTAAAGCACAAGCACTATACCTCAAAGAATCATTTGAAACTGTACACAGTGTAATGAGATACAAATTATGAATTACTAAAACCTAAGAGAATGATTAGAACAGCGACTCTCGCCGATATTCAAAGCATACTACTACTCTATCGTGAACTATTCAAGCAAATGGCTATTTATGAGCCAAACTATATGAAAGAAACAGATCAAGATTATGAGTTTGTCAAAAGTGTGATTAATCAAGAGAACAATTTTTTGATCTACGTTTTCGAAAAAGATACACAAGTCGAAGGATTTGTGATCGTTCAAAAACAAGATGCTCCTATGTATAACTGTTTTGTTCAACAGAAATTAGTGTACATCATGGATATCGTTGTCAATCCAGATTCCCGTGGATTAGGTATTGGAAAAGCTCTTTTACAACAAGTAAAATCTTGGGCAAAGTCACAAGGAGTAAATTATCTTGAATTAAATGTCTTAACTGCCAATACTGCTGCACAAAAATTATATGAGAGAGAAGGATTTACTAATTTTAATCAATCGATGAGACAGCGTTTAGATTAAACCAAAAGAGGTTGTTTCAAATGAAACAACCTCTTTTGGTTTACTTATTTAAGTTAATTTCTTTATCAGTATGCATATCCTGTAAAAAAACAGTGTCATGAGAGATAACCAATATGGTTCCGTTAAACTGATTTAATGCTGCTGTCAAACTCTCCGTACTCTTGATATCCAAGTTATTTGTCGGCTCATCTAACAATAATACATCAATATTCTCATAAGCTAACGTCAAACAACACAATGCTAATTTAAGCTTTTCACCACCACTTAAAAGTGCTACTTTTCTCTGCCATAGTTCTAAGTGAAGTCCATATTGAAACAATAAGTTATTCACTTCTACTGAAGGCTTATTTAATTTATTGTAAAATGCAATTTGCTCTTGCAATGTTAATTCACTTGTCAAAAGCCCATAATGTTGATCCAAATAGACTACTACAGGCTGGGACTGACTGTGCTCAAGTTCTCCACTTGAAGGAAATAGTTCTCTCATTAACAATTTAAAAAGCGTTGATTTTCCACTTCCATTATCTCCTACTATCTTAGTTCTTTCTCCTGCAACGATATCGAAACTAAGAGGTTCAATAAAGACGTTTGTTTGATCATATGTAAACTGTAAATCACAAGCCCTCCACAGTAATTTACCTTTGCTTATTCTCGATTGTGGAAAGCGAATATCAAAGAGACTCTCTTTGTGTAGTTGACTCTGCAACTCGCTTAGATTTCCCTTTATCTGATCTGCCCGTCGCTGTTGAACATCTAATGACTTGGCTGCGCTATTCTCCGCTTTATTCTTAAAGGCATTAATAACAATCTTGGGCAATCCAGCAGATTTTTCATTGCGTTTGTTCTTTGCTTTTTCCTTAGTCTGTTTTTCTACTTGCTTTTGTTTTTCCCTTGCAACTTCTTTTAACTCTTTTTGAGTTTGTTCTACCTGTCTATTCATTGCAGCAAGCTTAAGTTCTTTTTGTTGTTTAAAGAAACTGAAATTTCCACCATATCGCTCCAAAGTTCCATTTACTAACTCGTAAGTGAGGTGTACTTGATTCAACAGTGCTCGATCATGACTCACGATAATTATCGCTCCTTTGAAGTTTTCAATGTAATTGTAAAGTTTTAACTTGGTAGCTATATCAATGTGATTGGTTGGCTCGTCCAGAAGCAAGAGTTCTGCTTGACTCAACATCATACGCGCAAATTGTACCTTGGTTTGTTGGCCACCACTTAAAGTGGCAAGACTACTGGTCAAATCGACTTCTGCTAAGTCCCAATAATTCAGCGCTTGCTCAACGCGCTCCTCAATCCCCCAATCGTCATCTAATAGATCATAGTGTTCCGCAGAAGAACTTCCAGACAATATTGCTTTTAAGGCATTGAGCTTAACATCTATCCCCAGAGCTTCTGCAATGGTTTGATGGTGTAAATCTATTTTATTTTGCTTGAGATAAAACAGAGAGCATGTCAACTCGATTGTACCCTGTTGAGGTGCAATTTCGGATGAAATCAATTTTAATAAGGTACTTTTACCTGTACCATTATCACCTATAAGACTTATTTTGTCTGCTCGATTCAAGACAAAGTTCAAATCGCTAAATAAAGGGGAATAATCAGAATGAGAATAGGATAAGTTTGAAATACTTAAAACCATAGTTTACTAAAATTATTTAATTAAATACCTAACCAATGGCCCGTATACCATTACCTCACGGTCAAATACAATTAATCACATATTGCTGAGTATTGAGAAAATACAGAGAATCCATATCTTCAATTAAAGAATCTTTTAACCTCTTTGATAGTGAAAGCTCACTTTAATTGGTTAAACAACCAATCTTTACTCAGCTATATACATTTAAACTATGTTTTAATTAATACTGTCGCAAATTTAATACTTTTATTTATAAATATTACTTTTTTAAATTAAATTCGCCAAAATGAG
>NZ_WSPP01000037.1:0-13389 GCF_009767705.1 Myroides sp. LoEW2-1
ACTCTACACCATTTGTAATAATCAAATGCTTAATATTGTTGTTTTTATGATCTATTCGTTCACGTAAATAATAAAGCAACAATTCATGTAGTGCTTTCTTATTTAAATTCTTTTCAGAAATAAATTCAGCTTTATTACTTGGTCGCTTAGCTTCAATAATTACTCCTATATCACTCTTTGCTGTTTCATCCAAGTATATAGCTAAATCAATACGATCCTTAGTATTAATAAGATTTTTCTGATAAAATGTATTTTGAAAAAAGCGTTTAATAGGTTCTTTTAAATGCTCTTCACTTTCATTCTTTTTATCGCTTAAATCAATAGCTTCAATACAGTTTAATAATTCATTTTTAAACTTTTCTATATCGCTTTTTAATGGTTTAAATTTACGATATGCTGGATTCAATGCTTTATTGATGGGAGTTGATAACATGTAATAGTGTTTTTTGTTTTTAACGTATAAACCTACAAAATAATTTAAAGATGTTTAAAATAATAAAAATATTTATTATACTTTTTAGTGTTTCTCTTTCTCCGTTAAATAATATCTTTGATTTCGGCTTGTTGGTTTATCAGGAATGGTCAAGGCTACTAAACCTGCTTCTATGGCTGGTTGTAAATAATTATATAAAAATGTAGGACGATGTTTTATACCCACAAGTTCCATTAATTCTGTAGTACTATATTTCTTATCTGCCATACTCGAAATTAATAATCGAACTTGTTCGGTATCTTGTTCGGTATCTTGTTCGGTATCTTGTTCGATTCGTGTTACAGATTCCGTTGAAGGCAATGTAACTCTTAAAAAATTCTCTGAAAAATGAAAACTTTCTTCCGCATAAGCCTGCAAAATCCTTGGAATTCCTGAACCTAATTGCTCTACTAAATCTAAGTCCTTGAAAATACGCATCAATTCTTTGTTTCTGATGATGGAATATCCTTCAAAAAATTCTTCTTTTGAAAGTCCTTCAGGTAAACTACCATAAGAAGTAATTTCCAATCGATCGTCAAAAATTTCGAATTTTGGAGCAACTTCTTTTGTATAATCGTTATGTACAAAGGCATTAATTACGGCTTCTCGTAAAGCAATAGCATTCCATAAACGTTGTTCTTTACGTTGTTTCGGAGTGATTTTAGTTAACGTACGGTTTTCTAAATTCAATTTATCTAAAACTAAATGTGTAGCTTTAATCAAAGATTCATAACCATACTCATTACTTTCTGTTAATTCTACCCGATTTAAACCTTGATAACGAGCTACTTTTACCGAAATGTTATTAATGTCGTTCATTAAATATGCTACATAATTGTAGTCTCCTTCTTCTGTAACTAACTCTAAATTTCGAGCAAATTGTTCATTTAAAGCTTTTCCAATCGATTGATAATAAATATGTAATTGCTGAAACTGTAAAGTCTGTTTCGGAGATTTCATATTTCCGATAGAATTTCGGATGCGTTTACTGAAAAGTTGTTCTATTAGTCGAGTAGGCATTGGTTCAGCCGAGCTTCCGATTCGAATAAAAGCCCCTTTTTCTGAAAGTCCGTATTTCTTTATGTAATACGGCTTTTCATAACCACCAGCCACAATAATTTTGATGATGTCCTTGTCGTCTCGCTTTTGAATAATCAAATCAAAAAGTCCTAAACAAGATGGTAAAATATTCGTTTTTAAACGATCTTTAATAATTAATTGCTCCTGATCAGCATCAGTTACACCAACAGCAGTTCCATTTTTATCAATGCCAATATAAATTACGCCACCTTCATTAGAATTTAAAAAAGCGACTACTTCTTTTTCTAATTCAGGCGTTACTTTTTGTTTGAACTCAGTATGTTTGTTTTCGATCATGTATTTTATAATAATTATTCGATATATCTTGTGGTTTCTGGGTATAAAATTGTTGCATGTGATATACCATCAAACATTGCAGAAGCGAATAATTTAAATATCCTATAATCATCCTCTTTCTTTATAAATTCATTTTCTAATATTTGACTTTCTGTAATACATGGATAAGGAAGAGTAGTCATTTGTCCATAAATTACACCTTTGTAAAGGAAAATGCCATCTTCTATGCTCAATATTGCATTGTGTCTTTGATGTAGATCAATACTTTCGTAAACGTTTTCAAAATATTCATCCCAGTTAGTATTATTTAGATCGAAATCTAATTTTTCACAAACTAAAAAACTAAAAATATTATCATAGAAATTAATAGCAGGATTGAATGTGTTTAGGTCTTTACTTTTTTTCTTTAAAACATAAGGATTTTGAACTTGAGATTTAATCCTTTTAATATTTGACAATTTTTGTAGTGTTTCTTTAAGTGTTGACTTATTTAAAACGGACTTGACTTCTCCTATACCAACTACCGTTTCTACTGTATAAAATTTTTGAAAAGAATCAATTTCTACTGTTGGTGTATAATCTCTATCATAAATTACAATATCGCATTGGGTACTAATTTGGTTAGTGTTAGAAATAATTAAACCATCTCCTATACCATAAATTTTGGGAATAATAATTTTTATAAAATCATTAAGAATTTTCTCTCTATATCCACCGAACTCACCTGGATGAATAATTCTTTTATTTTCCGCATCATAAAAGATACTTCTTGAAGTATGCTTAAAAGAATTTATAAGATTGTCAATTTTATTTTCTAATAACTTAATATATATGCTATTACTCATTTTTTTTTAACTTTTAATTATTCCCTTTACAGCTTCCACATTCCGTTTGTCTGCCCAATATAAATCACCGGAATCAGAAATTTCGAAAGGGTTTATCCGAAACTCTTCAGGAATAGCCATAAATTCTTTTACCCATTCATTATCAATAACATTAATATTGTGAATAGTAGAAAGATACAACCTATTATTTACTAATTCAATTTGAATAGGTTCGTCTATGGCTTGTTCTAAAAAAGCATCAACATTGTGTTTGAATTGTATTTCTGTTATCTTTTTCATCATCAACAATTTTGGTTACAAATTACGGAATTTCATCAATAATGTATATCAAACTTCTATAAAAATCCGTAAATTAGCGGTATTAAAATAGTAATTGAACTAGCGTAAGCTATCATATTGGTTAAACTGAAATTGCGACCTTCATCTGACAACCATTAATTGATAGACTTACGCCTGTGCCTTATATGGGCGCGGGCTAAGTCTTTCTGGTTGTCAGGCCGTCGCAAGCCTCAGTTTAGGATTGATTTTAGTTTCGCGCCTTTTTCTTTACTTCAAACATAAGGTATCACACTATATTAGCCCCTAAATAAGCTGGAGTGAAATTAGTAAATTAATTCACTATATTCAAAACACAGTAGTCAAAAAATCAGCATATCTTAAAAAAAGTCAGCACAAAGTAAATGATATGAATAAGTTATACCTTTACACCTTAAAAACACTCAATATGCGTTTTACTGGCAAATTATTCAATTTTCTTTTTTTAGCCCTTATCACAACTCTTGTGATTGGCTGTCAGCAAAATAAATCGACTCATCAATTAGATTTAGATTTTCTCTTTAAAATAAAACTTAGCGATCCTCAACAAGATTCAATTGCTAAGAATGTTGAACATTTAACTCAAAGAGCACTTACTTCTAAAAACACCCTAAAGGATCGAGAGTTAATCGATAGCGTGCTTGATCAATTAAGATGGACAGATGCTAAAGAATTTGTGACTTTAGCCCATATAGCAAAAAAAGATGCTATTAAAAGTAAAGACCAAAATAGACTTGCCTCTATCTTTAATGACCTTGCTGTCTACTACCAAGATAAAGGACTTTACGATAGCGTTTATTATTACCACCTTCAATCGGAAAATATTTACAAAAAATTACAAGACAATTACGCAATTGCGGAGAATAATTTCTACCAAGGAATCTTATTCTACGAACTAGGTCTTCAAATAGAATCAGAAGTAAAAATAGCTAAGGCATTAAAATTACTAGAGAAAAAACAAAACAATCCTGTGTATATGTTAGCCTTACAAACAATGGCTTATCACTACGCGGATCAAAACAACTTAGATAAAGCAGAACAATATTTAGACCGAGCTTTTCAAGTATATCAAAGAATAAAAGATAACCCTAAGTTGATTGCTCAAAACAGAAAATACCTTTTCTTAGGTAATCTCTATGCTAATTATTCAATGATTAGTTATTTCAGAGAAGATTACAATAAAGCTGAAATATTTGCCCAAAAGGGGATTGAAGAGATACAAAAAAACTTCAACCCATTTATCTTCTCTTTTGTCAATATGGATTATCAACTCGCTTTATACAAACAAGGCAAGAATCCCAATATTATAGAGGGATTAATGATTTCCTATAAAATACACGACAAGCTTGATTACGATTTTTACAAAGCAGATCTTAGTATTGCTATAGCCCAGATATACCAGGAAAAAAACCAAAGTGAAAATGCAATAAAATGGGCTAAAAAATCCTATGATATTGCAAAAAAAGCTAATTTAAACCTGCAACAAAAACAAGCTATAGAGTTTCTCTTATTACAAGACTCTTCTAGTAAAAACTATCATTTAATAGAAGAACTAATCGAGTTAAATAAAGTATTGCATCAAAGAGAAAAGCAAACCCAAGAGAAATTTACTAAGATTGAATATGAAACTCTTTATATAGTCAATGAAAACAAATCCCTACGATTTAAGATAACGGTAATTATAACGGTGTCGATAGTAGTTTTTTTAAGTTTAATCTTTCTGTTTTTTTACACCAGAACAAAAGCAAAGAACATTGCTTTGAAAAATCTTGCAATTAAAAAGTCTATTGATGAAAAGATACTGAATTTGTTATTCTTAAATAACAAGCTACAACAAAGTTCAATCAATTCCGAACGCAACAGAATTGCCAATGACCTACACGATGGTGTGATTAATAGTATCTTTACCTTGCGCTTTAATTTACAACAACTACAAAGCGATAACCAACAATTGCAAGATTCCCTTGTGGGTGAATTGCAAAGATTAGAAGCAAAGATTAGAGAGATTTCTCATGAATTGGCCAATAGCAGCGCTTTCAATAAAAATTCATTCGAAGAGCTGATTACACAGTTAGTCAAACAACAAAAAAATCCATACAACACAAAGTTTACTTTAACCATTGAAAGTGATGTTTGCATGGAATCTTTAAGCGTAGAGGAGAAAATAAACTTGTATTATATCTTAAATGAAATACTCGACAATGTCAATAAACACTCTCAAGCAATTAACTGTTTAGTGAATTTATATACCATAGATAATCAGCTTATTTTAACAGTAACTGACGATGGAATTGGAATGGATAAAGAGCAATCAAGAGAACAGACTTTAAAGCATATTAAAGATCGCGCAAATATCATTCAGGCCAAACTAAATATCGAATCCAATAACCCTGTAGGGACAAAAATCACTTTGGAAATATAAGTTATACAAGTGCCTTGTAAATTGTATTTTTTATATATTTATTGCTTATTATTAAAGCATATAAAGCTGTGAATCTATTTATACGCCCTCTACAAAAAAAAGGTAAAAAGTCGCTCTTAACTGAATTAAAACTCAATACCCCTTTTTATTTTATCAAAGAAAAAGTTTTGGATTTAAAAAAGGATTTTAGCCTTTCAGATATTCCAGTAAAAGCTTTTCAACTAGTATATCACTTTTATAAAAAACTACCGATATCCTTGCACATTACTAGTTAAAAGGCTTTGAATTATATGAAACACAGTACACAAAACAATAACAACAAATCTTAAAACGTTAAATATTATACAGTTACATCAACAATTTGTATATTGACACTCAAACAAAGTAAAATATGAAAAAACTCTTAATCGCAGTATGCTTAATAGCAACTACCTCTTTCTCCCTTGCAAACATAACACCTACTATAAACATTGAAATTATGAACAAACAAAAAACAGAAAAAACGATTTACCAGTTTAAGGTCAAAGACATTAATGGCAAAGAGTTTGATTTTGCAACTTTAAAAGGTAAAAAGATATTAATTGTAAACACCGCTTCTGAATGTGGATTGACTCCTCAGTATAAACAATTGCAAAGTTTATATAACGAATTTGGAGGGGAAGACTTTGTAATTGTTGGTTTTCCAGCCAATAACTTTGGTGCTCAAGAGCCAGGTAGCAATCAAGAAATTGCAACCTTCTGTAAGGCTAACTATGGCGTAACTTTCCCTATGATGGAGAAAATATCAGTTAAAGGAGACGATATGGCGCCTATCTATGAGTTCTTAACCCAAAAGAAACGCAATGGAGTAACTGATAGCCAAGTGGAATGGAACTTCCAAAAATACCTTATTGATGAACAAGGTCATTTAGTGAAAGTTATTAACCCGCGTATTTTACCTACAGATCCAGAGATTAAAGACTGGATAAAGAATAAAATTGCAGTAGAATAACCAAAGAATTGACGGGTTTGTTTGTATCTTTGAGCTTTAGTTTTTTATTATGACTTATCCAGAAATAGAATTAGCCCAAAGCATTATACAAATCTGCAAAGCAAATAACATTAAACATATTATAATATCACCAGGATCACGCAATGCCCCTTTAACTATAGGCTTTGCCAGTGATCCTTTTTTTATGTGTTACAGTGTTGCAGATGAGCGTTGTGCTGCCTTCTTTGGAATGGGAATGGCTCAACAGATAAAACAACCAACAGCACTTGTATGCACTTCGGGATCAGCTCTTTTAAATTATTACCCTGCCATAGCAGAGGCATTCTATAGTGAGATTCCCTTAATTGTAATCTCAGCTGATAGACCATCGAGTAAAATAGACATAGGAGATGGACAGACAATTAGACAAAAAGATGTTTATGCCAATCATATTTTGTATAGTGCAAACCTTTTAGATCAGAACAGTCAAGAGAATGACCACTTGATTAATATAGCTATACAAACGGCAATTGTCAAAAAAGGACCAGTACACATTAATGCTCCTTTTGAAGAACCTTTATACAATACAGTTACTGAGCTTACAGTAAACCCTACTATCTTACCTTTTGAAAGCCTACCTCCTGCTCCTATTGAGTATACAAGCTATAGCGATAAATGGAACAAGGCCAATAAAAAATTAGTACTTGTTGGGGTTAACTATCCAGATGTACTGTCAAAGGCTACAATAGAGGCTTTAGCTAATGACCCTTCTGTTGTTGTACTAACAGAAACAACTTCAAATATACATCACAAGAATTATATTCAACATATCGATCGTATAATTACTACTTTTTCACAGGAGGATTTTAAAGCCTTCCAACCTGATATTCTAATCACTTTTGGGGGAATGGTCGTGAGCAAGCGTATTAAAGCTTTTCTGCGCAAATATAAGCCTGAGAGCCATTGGCATATCGATCTGTTAAGACACTATGATACCTTTGATGCTTTAACAGACAAAATAATCGATACACCAGAGCGATTTTTCCATTCGATTTATCAATTAACTAAAGGAAATCAAAATAGTAATTACCTATTATGGGCTAAAGACATTGCACACAAAAGATTAGAGGCGCATCAAAAGTATATGGCCCAAATTCCTTATAGTGATTTAAAGGTATTTGATTTGCTTATGCAAAGTTTTCCTAAATCAACTCAACTGCAAATTAGCAATAGTTCTGCCATAAGGTATGCGCAGTTAGTACCAATTGATCCATCTATAGAGGTGTATTGCAATAGAGGAACAAGTGGAATAGATGGAAGCACATCCACCGCTATTGGCGCTGGAGTTGCTTCTGAAAAGCCCAATGTGTTAATCACTGGAGATATTGGTTTTTTATACGATAGCAATGCCCTTTGGAATGCATACATTCCAAAAAACTTTAAAATCGTTTTACTCAACAATCAAGGAGGAGGTATATTTAGAATTCTACCAGGACATAAAGAAACTCCTGTGTTTAATACCTATTTTGAGACCTCACATAATCTAACGGCTGAGCACCTTGCCAAAATGTTTAATTTGGACTACATAGCCGTGAGAAGTGAACAAGAATTACAAAGGGAGCTACCTACGTTCTGGAATTCAAATAATAGACCAGTAATATTAGAAATTAGTACACCTACGCAGGTAAACGACCAGGTACTTAAAGAGTATTTTCGCAATATGTAAAAAAAATTCGCTTTTGTATTTGATAGTATTCAAATATTTTAACTATCTTGTACATACAAAAAAATTAAATAAAATTACTATGAGTAAAAGAGCTGAATTAATTGAAAAGTATGCTGCTGATTTAAAAGAAAAATGCGGTGTAACTCCAAAAATGGACTTATTAGAGAAAGTAACTATCGGATGTGGTCCTTCTATTTACAACAAAGACTCTTCTACTGTAGCAGGAACTTCAGAATCTGAATTAGCTACAGTAAAGAACAATTTTTTAATCAAAAAATTAGGATTAAAAGATTCTCCAAAATTGGATGAAGGAATTGCGAAAGTATTGAATCAATATGGTCAATCAAATAAAAACAAATACAGAGCGGTTGTGTACTATTTACTAACTGTACATTTCCAAAAAGAAAGTGTATACGCAAAATAATAATTATTGTATTTTCTATATTTTAATGACAAGGGTTATAGTTTACTATAGCCCTTTTTTGTGCTTTTAAAGCAATCAAAAAAGCCAGCAATCCAAAAGATTACTGGCTAATAAAACACTTAACTTAGAAAGTCTAATTACTTACTTGTTAAAATAACTCAAATCAAAAAAGACACTAAAGTATAAAAGGTCTATTTTTTTGAGTTCTCACTCTCTATCATGGGCAATTGATTGAGAGTGATTTGAATTAAAAAAAAATTGGGCTATGAAAAAAAAATACTTAAAAATGTATTACTAATCTTTATTAATTAAACTACTCTTTTGCCTTTGTAAAAGACATATTCCCTTTTAGGTAATCTAGCTACGGCTTGTGCAGAACAACTTGCATCTACTAAAACAAAGCTGGCCTGATCTGATTTTTTAGGCCGTTGCATCTTTCCCTTATCATCCAATGGCAACTGTTGATCTTTAGTAGCAATCTTTAATGCTCTACTTAAGTGAAATTCATCTCTCCATCCGTAAAGTTCTGCTGATAATTTAGCTTTTTCAAGCATATCGCAACTACCAAATACAGACCAGTGATCTACAATACTATCTGTACCAGTCATTACTTTAACTTTGTACTTATAAAAAGTAGGTATAGGCATAATTGTCTTTCCAATTGGCACTGTAGATATAACTCCAATACCTAAATCAGCGAACTCCTCGCAAATGGCCTCTAACTCTACTTGTGGTATCTGAGCAAGGGCAAAGCCGTGACTGATATAAGTTCTTGCTTGTAATGCTTTATTCTCACGAACTTTATTAATTAGATATTCTATTGCAGCTATACCTGTTTTTGCAGACTCGTGCAAGTGAATATCTACTCCCTTGTTATAATCTAAGGCTACCGAGAGCATAATATCTAACGACCTTTGCATATTCCCATCTACCGTTGTTGGATCAAGCCCTCCTATATAATCAACCCCTAAACTTGCTGCTTCTCTTAACAACTTCTCACTGTCTGAATAAATAATACCATGTTGTGGAAAAGCAACTATCTCTGATTCTATATTATCTTTTTGATTATCAATAGCAATTTTCAAATTCTCTAAACTTCGTAGTCCACTTGTAGGTTCTACATTGGTTTGACAACGGGCAAAACAACTACCTTTGCTATTTAATAGAGTTATTGCCTTCTCAGCCTTGCTTGTCGAATTTAAAAGCATATCAGGCAATATTTGTCGCTCCAGCTCAATCATATCTTTTACCGAACGTGCATTGATTGGCTCTGCATTCCACCCTTGTCCGTAAAAAGTCTTGTCAATATGAATATGCATATCGCTAAAACTTGGAAGCATTAAAAGACCACCTGCATCAATTTGCTTTACATTTACAACTGATAAATCACCTGTGGTAAGCTCCAAGATAACTCCATCTTTGATATGAAGGTTATAAAGCGCTGTCTTATTTGCCTTTACTTTGTTATCATCATTATACTCAAATCCTATTTCTAATCGCACGTTTTTAAGAATAAACTCTTCGCTGTTTGCTATAGCTAATAATTCTTCTTGTTGTTCCCTATTTTTACTATATCCTACAGTAGGCATAAAAATACCCGATGTAGCTACAGCAGCCATTCCTAAAAACTCTTTGCGATTAATCATTGTCAATTTCTTATTTCTGTATTACTCTACCTTTAAGGCTTATTACTTCCCTCCTGCGTTTTTTATTAATTCAGCAATTTGCTTTTTACCTAACTCAATAGCGTGGCTTAGGGCAGTGACTCCCTTGTTATCTGGGATATTCACGTCCACCCCAGCTTTAATGAGCTCCTTGGTAATTTGAATCTGGGTTTGCATACTTCCCTTACCTATTAATACCACTTCCATAATAGCAGTCCACCCTAAATTATTCACGTGATCAATCGGAAAGCCTTTGGTATTGGCCAGTAGAATAACCATATCTAAATGACCTTTTTCAGCTGCTGGTATTAAAGCAGTTCCCCCATAGCGATTAAACACTTGAAAGTCAGCTCCATGACTCAACGCCTTTTGCGCAATCTGTAAATTCCCTTCAGCTCCAGCATACAAAAAAGGACTATTGAGCATATCATCTTGGGCATTGACATTTGCACCGGCATCAATTAATAAAGATGCAATATCATTATATGCCTTGTATAGAGCGTACATTAAGGGAGTTTGTCCCTTTTTATTGACAACTTCTAAATTTGCTTTATCCCTAATTAGCCGTTTTACTTGAGCTATATCTTGTTTGTCTATTGCCTGGAAAAATTCCATAGTTTGATTGGCTTGCTCGGTTGATATTGATTTAGAATTATTATCACTCGAACAATTTGCCAACACAGTAGAACTCATCAATACAGCAAACAATAATAAAGACCAATATTTGACAATTCTACTCATAAGCCTTTGTTTTTATAACAATAACATCTCTGACAAAGATACAAGGCTAAGGAAAATACAAATTGTGAATTTACTTTGGTTTATTGTAAATATTATAACTTTTGCGAAACTCACCTGGAGTTAGTTGAGTGTGCTTTCTAAAAAAGTTATTAAAGTAAGGGGTATCGTTAAAAGACAAATTAAAGGCAATTTCCTTAATCGAAGCATTGGTAGTTGTTAAAAGGCGCTTAGCCTCGAGTATTATGCGGTTTTGTATCAGCTCACTTGCTGTTACACCAAGTATTTTCTTACATTTTATATTCAAATAATTAGAGGTGATTTTAAGCTTATCAGCATAAAAAGACACTTGACTCTGGCATGAATAATATTGCTCGAGTAAGGCTTCGAATTCCAATATCTTGTTATCTACCTTACCAAGACTTGTTAATTCAAAAGCCTCTTGATATAATTTATGTATATGCTTTAGTAGGGTGTGAAATTCAAGTAATGCTATCTCACGATCTAATCGATTAGTCAGCTTAAGTTGCTTTTCCAACGCAAGTAACTTAACCTTCAAATCCTTGTACTGCTTTTGGTTTAAGTTTAATACACAAGGCATACCCACATAAAAAAAAGGAAGTGGACTCAAAAGCTGAAAACTGTTGAGCATTATCTTTGAAAACAAAAGTTGGAAGCCTTTGGTTTTCTCACTCATATTCCAATAGTGAACCTGATCTGGTCGAAGAAAGTGGATTTGAAAATCCTCTACCCTATGGGTGTTAAAGTCAATATCGTGAATACCACTACCAGATTCGACAAACAACAATAAATAGAAGTCGTGTTTATGTGGAGCAATTAAATCGTTTCTACCTCTCTCGGTATGCTTAAACAAGGTAATATCCCAAGTGTCTTCTCCAAGCATCTTAGAGGCTGTGAGTGTCTCAATTTTTTGTTTCATATTACAACGATATATCTATGACATTATACAAAAAAACCCTTAAGAACTAACTTAAGGGTTTTTAATTATTTATTTGTAAATAATATCTTATTTTTTAGCTAAAAGATACTTCTCAGCAAGTTCTCCTTCAATAGCTTTTCCTTCTTGGTCTAATTGAGCAAGAGCACCTTCTCTTACTTGATACTTAGTCTCTTCCTTATCTTCAACTTTTAAAGTGATAACCGATCCAGCAGCATCCCATGCAAAAGTTCCTTTGTCTTCAAATTTACCATCTGCTTTGTCTTGGTAAACTAATACTCTTGTGAAAGTTCCATCCTCATTTAATACAATAGTAGTATCAATTCCAGGACAGTCAGCACATGGTACTACACCTTGGTAAGTTCCACTCCAATCTAATGAATTTTGAGATGTATGTTCATCTACTACTTCTTTTTTAGTTTCAGTACTTTGCTCTACTGCTGGAGTTTCTGTTTCTGTTTTTTTGTCATTCTTACAACTTACAAAACTGATAGCTAATGCTAAAGTAGCCATAGCTACTAAATTTCTTTTTTTCATAATCGTGTTTAATTTTATGGAGTAAATATACTAATTATATAAAACAAGTCACAAAATTTAATTTAGAATATTTTAATACTTTTTAATTTTTACTAATAATACACAAAAAAAGGAAAATAGCTAACTATCTTCCTTTTTCGTTTTATAAATTTGCCAATTTGTAATTATTTCTTGGTTTTTACTTCGTTAGCAAAATACTCTTCTCCATCGGTTTTGTACACTTTAAAACGCACTTCCATATCCTCAGGTATATAAACTACAATAGGTAATCTACCGTTATATCTTACAAGTTCTGATTTACCACTAACAAATATATTCCTTTTAGGAGCATCCGGACATCCCATCATGGTTGAAAATACATCACCTTTAGATTCAAAACAGTAATAAGTATATCCCCATCCCTCTAAATTCTTTTCTTTTAAAGTTCCAACTAATCCAAAATTATTACAACCATCTACTTCCATTACCTTGCCAACGGAAAACTCAATCTTCTTATCATTGTCATTTTTAGAAAAAGGTACCTCTATTAATACCTGTTTATATCCTTTCTCTGGAGATGGAAAAATAGAAGGATCTAACCTGTTAACTGTCTGCGCCATAACTCCTGTGGTTGTTATTGCAAACAACATCAAAATTGATAAAATCTTTTTCATACGTTTAATATTTTATTTATGTATTTATAATACATTATGAAAGTAGACCTTTTTTTACAAGCCTACAAAAATTTAATACTTTTTATGACTTTATAACACATACTTAAAACTGACATTTTTTATCAGTTTCAAAAATATTAGTCAACGAATTAACAATAAAAAACTATTTTAATCTTAATTATGTTAATATCTTAGCCCCTAAATAAGCTGGAGTGAAACTAGTAAATTAATTACATAACTTTGGACTTATGAAATACAAGAAATGGAGCTTATCTGAGAAGCTATCAA
>NZ_WSPP01000003.1:0-6652 GCF_009767705.1 Myroides sp. LoEW2-1
TCCCCTTACTTATTTCATTTGTCCAGGAGGTAGATCGTTATTCCCATGTGACTAAATATGTACAGCACAAGAAGCTAAAAGTAAAGTCGTTAAGGCTATAATACCTAATTGTTTAATTCTTTTCATATTTTTTTGTATTATTACTTAGTAAGATAAGAAGCACAGACTTAGCTAAGTAATGAATATTTAGAAAAAAACAAGGAAACTACATTGTTTCCTTGTCCTTTTTAAGCTTTATTTAAAACGTATCTAATTGATTCCATGAGTAATTATCATAATCAATTCCTTTATTGATCCAGTCGATATCTTTATAGTCTTTTAAAAAATAATCAAACCAATCCATGATTCTAAAAGTAAGATCAGTATTCTCTATGAATTGATTCGGCATAATATCATGTTCTACATTTTTGTAAAAAAGTGCTATAGTTGGGATTTGGTATCTTTTAAGTGCAACAAACATTTTACGGGTATTTTCCCAAAGAACATTATCATCTTTTAGTCCTGTCCACATAAGCATTGGTGTTTTTACTTTATGTGCATGCAAAATAGGAGAGTTATCTATATATTTCTGAGGATTTTCAGCATAATTATCTTTAAATTCGAATTGTCCTTTCTCTGCCATATATAAGTCAAACGCATTTCTGTAGGTATTATAGCGGTACATAGTCCCACCAATAATATCATGAGGACCTGCTCCACTTATTATAGCAGCAAACATATCCGTTTGAGTAGCAATATAACTCACTTTATAGCCTCCAAAAGAATGTCCGATTAAACCTATTTTTAGATCATTTATGGCAGATTCTTTTTTAAGTATTGCTTTAACTCCGCTAGTAACTGATTCTAAAGCTGAGATTGCAGGTCCTTGATCTGAGACATAGGATTGAACATAGAATACAAAATAACCATTATCATTTAACAGTGGTATATTGAATCCTGTGGAATTAAGTGTTGTTGGTAAGATAAACTCTTTAATATCTGTTTCATCTTCAGCATAAGTGTAAACAACCATTGGATACTTTTTGTTTTTATCAAAATCTTTGGGATAGTAAAGAGTTCCTTTTAGTTCTCTGTCAAATTTTTCTTTAAAAAATATAATTTGTTTCTTCCTTGTAGTGTAGAGGTGTTCTGGGATTTTACTATCTAAAATAGTTGTCGTTTTTCCTTGATGGTATGCTTTTATAGAAATAGGTAAATTATAGTTTTCTGTAGTAAATACAATTGTTTTTAAGTCCTTACTTACTAGATTTGGAAAAGTATAGAAGCTCTTCGATAAACTATTTCCATTGGCATTAATTAATATTTTGCTTTTATTTTTTTCTAACTGATAAACTAGCGTGTTTTCATTGTTTTGAGTAACAAGTAATGTTGGCTTATCGGTGTCAATAGTTGGATGTATGCTAGAATCGTGTTTTGTTTTATTTAAATACTCTACTCTTGTTTTTGGTTTTAAGTTAATAAGGCTTTGTGTTTTTTACTAGACATGTCCAAGCGTGTAAGGGCGTTATTTACAATATAAAAGACATATTTTGAAACTGTTGACCAAATGGGAAGATTACTAAGGGATTGATCACACAGAAAAGAAAAGGTTTCTTTAGTATTGACATCTAGTATTTCCCATTCTGTTCTATTTTCTTTTTTCGGATATATAATATATCTGCTATTAACATCACTTATGATATAAGCAGTTTGAGAGGTAATAAAAGAATAAATAACTCTTTCGTTTTCTGTATTTACGAGACTGTACTCTATATTCTGTTTTCGTCTTGAAACATCATAATTTTTAAATGGATTATAAGATAAAATATGATTTGGGATATTAATAAAACTATAATCAAAATTCCTTGCTCTATCAAGTTCTTTAAGGCTATCAGTTTGATAGTTATACACAAAGGCTTTGTAGATAAGTTTCTTTTTTTCTTTAAAACTACTAGGATGTATAAATCTAGTATTTCCATTCCAAATATCTAAGTACTCACTTGCAACTACTATTTCATCTGTTTTTATATTGTATTTAATAAATAAATCATCATTAGAATAAAAGTACAATTCAAAACGCTCAAGTGTTGTTTTACTCAGTTGGATTGTATTTGATTTTGCTGTATTTAAATCTATTAGCTGTAGTTTATTCTATTTATCAAGAAAACTATCAAAATCTAATTAATTGTATTATAGTTGAAAACAATAGTAATATATGGAGGGTAATTACAGACAAAGAACACCTGATAGAGGATGAGTTATATGAAAGGTTAGATGTTGAAAACAACTCTAAGAATATTGGAGACAAAGAGATTGTACAGTGGACTTGCTAACTTAGTCTGGACAAAGAGTTAAGCATAAAAACTTATCCTTGACTTATGAAAAGAATTAGAAAGACTTACGATGCAGCTTTTAAGAAGCAAGCCGTTGAACTGGCTAAGGAAAGAACAAACAAATCAGAATTAGCTCGTGCACTTGGAAATTCGAGCCACCTTGTCATATAAATGATGTAAAGAGACTCAAGAGTTGGGAGATGGTAGTTTTCCAGGCAATGGCAAACAAAAGCTTACACCAGAACAAGAAAGAATAAAAGGGTTAGAAAAGAAGTTAGCAGCTGTTGAATTAGAACATGAAATATTAAAAAAAGCAATCGGCATTTTCTCAAAGACCGGCAAATGATTTACCTGTTCATATTTAATCATGAACATGAATTTCCGATTGGGATTATGTGTAAGGTTTTAGAGGTAAGTAGAAGTGGTTATTATCATTGGAAACGCTCTCCTATTAATAAAAGCAAACAAGCCAAAGCAAATCTAAAACGAGTTATTACAGAAGTTTACTTCGAGTTTAAACAGCGTTATGGTAGTCCTCGTCTTACAATAGAACTCAATGCACGAGGTTATAAAGTGTCTAAACCAACAGTAGCTAAGTATATGAGAGAGTTAGGATTACGTAGTAAAGTAGCTCGACGATATAGAATTACCACAGACTCTGAACACAATTATTTAGTGGTTGACAATATTTTAGGTAGAGAATTTACACAAACCAAACCAGGGAAAGCTTGGGTATCCGATATTACTTATATCGCTGTAAAAGAAGGGTTTATTTATCTAACTACAATAATAGATCTATTCGATAGAAAAGTGATTGGATGGAGCTTAAGTAAAGATATGTCAACGGAAAACACCACTTTAGCAGCCTTTAAAATGGCTAAAAAGAACAGATCTTTTGAAGACGGATTAATTTTCCATTCTGACCAAGGAGTACAATATGCTAACTATTTAGAGTACTGTAATGTTGTTAGAAGCATGAGTAGGAAGGCTAATTGTTGGGATAACGCCGTAGCGGAAAGCTTCTTTAAATCCCTAAAAGTGGAGATGATTTATGGAAATTTACAACTAAATACAAAGCAAATGGAGGCTAAAGTCTTTGAATATATAGAACTCTGGTACAATAAAAAACGTAGACACACCTACTTAAATTATCAGACAATCAACGAATTTAATCAAATAATAAATATTAATAAAGCTGCTTAACTAATTGTCCGGATTTCATTAGGATATCCACAGATTATTTTTCATAAGAACAAAGTCCTTCAAGCTATGTTGGTTATTGTATTAATCATAAGACTGATATACAAACTTATTATTTATGGAAGTTTAAGTTTAACATTTATCACCACAAGGATAGTCTAACAAGATTATGGAAGATTGGGAAATATAAAGCAAAGTTGTTATTAAAGCAGTTTAGGAGTTTTTATGAACAGCAAAAGGGGAGTAACTTTTCAACTTCTCGTACTGATTTTTTAAAGTCTTCATTTTCTATGGTTATACCTGAGGATAGTATATTGATAGAGAATAAAATCTTTTTTAATCATACTTATTTTCGTGATTTTAAGTTATATATGGGAACTTCAGTATATGATTACTATACTTGGATTCGTTTACAAGAGTGTTTAAGTATGATTCTAATCAGCAATACAGATATTCAGATTATTATTGATCAACATTGGCATGGTTCAAAGGTTAGTTTTTACAAGAAATTTAGTCTGAATCAACCATTCTCTCCTTTAGATTTTCAAAACCCCAATCTCTTTAAAGAATAGTTTATCACGATTCTTTACTTTTTTCTCTCAATTCTTTACTCTTTGATCCACAAACTTTACTTTTCTATAGTTTATTTTAATGAATTTTGTAAGTAAATATTTGATTACTAATAAGATATTATTCTTATTAATGATTAAATAGCCTTGCTACCATTATATTTTCTAGAGATATTATGCGTTATATCTATTTGGTTTAGAAGCTTAATAAACCAGTTGCTGCTATTTTAACCTACTAATCTTAAAAAACGAAATTTCCCCTCAACTAGTATAATACTTGTTGATTTAACTTAAATTTTACAATTATGAAAAACTCAATAAAAAACCTACTTATGCCATTGGCTGTTGTTGCAATGCTAACAGTAGGTGCATTCACTGTGAATGCTAGTAATAATACAGATAAAGCTGTTAAAGTAGAAACAGTAGTATTAACTCAGAATACTTATCTTGGGGAGCTATACTATTTTGATGGGAGTACCTATCAGGAAGTAGTATTACCTAGTAGAAAAGATTGTGAATTTGATGGAAATGGACCGTTATATATTGAAAAGATTTCTTCTGTAAATCAACAAATTTATGGATGGGATTCATCTGCTGCGGACTATAGACCTCTTCATTTAATTATGTAGAATTGTATTCAAATACTAAACAAGGGGACCAATAGTCCCCTTGTTATTTTTAAGCTATATTTAAAAATTATCTAATAGATTCCAAGTATAGTTATTAGGATCAATTCCTTTATTAATCCAGTCTATTTTTTTGTTGTCTTTTAAGAAATAATCAAACCAATCCATCACTCTAAAAGTAAGGTCATTGTCTTCAAGGGATTGATTAGGCATAATAGCATGATCTATATTCTTGTAAAAAAGCGCTATAGTAGAAATTTGATATCTTTTAAGAGCTGCATACATATTACGTGTGTTTTCCCATGGAACATTTTCATCTTTGAGTCCAGTCCATAGTAGTATTGGTGTTTTTACTTTATGTGCATGTAAGATAGGAGAATTATCTAAGTATTTTTGTGGATTTTGTGCATAGGTTTGTTTAAATTGATACTGCCCCTTTTCAACTATAAACCAGTTTAATTTATTTCTATGTAGATTGTAACGGTACATGTTACCTACGATTATATCATGGGCTCCAGCACCGCTTATAATAGCTGAGAACATATTTGTTTGAGTAGCTATAAAACTCGCTTTATAAGCTCCAAACGAATGTCCTATTAACCCCAGTTTTTGATTGTCTATTGCTTGTTCTTTTTGCAATATAGCGTTAACACCACTTGTTACAGATTCTACAGCTGAAATTCCAACTCCTTGATCTGATACATACGATTGAACATAATAAACAAAATAGCCGTTATCATTTAGAAGCGGAATATTAAAACCAATTGAATTCAATGTTGTTGGAAGTATAAACTCCTTAGTATCAGTATTCTCTTCTCCATAGATATAGACTACCATTGGATATTTCTTGTTTTTATCAAAGTTATTAGGGTAGTATAGGGTCCCTTTTAATTCTTTTTCAAATTTATCTTTGAAGGTTATTGTTTCTTTTTTTCTATCAGCGTATAAATGTTTAGGCATATCACTTTCTAAAAGCGTTGAAATCTTACCCTGATTAAAAACTTTGATAGAGATGGGCAAATTATAGTTTTCTTCGGTATAAACAATTGTACTTAAATTTTTGGTTGTTAGATTACCTAGGTGTGAGTAAATCCTTGATAAATCGTTTCCTTTAGAATCGATAATAATTTGGCTTTTGTTTTTATCTATTTTATAGATCCAGGTATTATTATTGTTCTTTATTGTTACTAATATAGGATTTTGAGTGTCAATGGTAGCTGCTGCTTTATTGTTTAGTCTATTTTTATTAGAGAAGGTGATTCTTGCATCTGTTTTACTATCTAAAATAGCTACCTGTTTCTTATCTGATAAATCAAAACGCATAAGTTTATTCTTGAATGCATAAAAAATGTGTTTTGAGTCGGATGACCATACAGGGGTAACGTTAGTTGACTTATCACAATCAATTGTAGTGTATTCTTTAGTTTTAATGTTTAAAACTTCCCATTTAGTTTCATCTATTGGATATATAACGTAATTGCCGTTGTTTGATGCAATAAAACCAGAAGTATTACGATCTGTTATAGATCTTATTGTAGTCAAGTTGTTTATATCTAACAAATCATATTGAATTTTTGGAGAAGTGGAGGTGAAATCTTGGAACTTAAACGGATTATAGGCCAAAATATGATTGGGTAAATTTATAAACTGGTAGTCATAATCTCTAGTTCTATTAAGCTCATGGAGCGTATTTGTGATGTATTTATAAACAAATGCTTTGTATTCTAATTTATATTTTTGCTTAAAAGTACTTGGATATAAATATCTTGAGTTCCCATTCCATATATCTAAGTATTCACTTTCTTCTATCTTTTCATTGGTTTTTACATTGTATTTTATAAAGAGATCATCATTAGAGTAAAAAAATATTTCAAGTCGTTCTAATGACTCTTTACTTAGTTGTAGGATGTTTGTTTTTCCCGTATTAAGATCTAATATATAGAGT
>NZ_WSPP01000315.1:0-3779 GCF_009767705.1 Myroides sp. LoEW2-1
ATTATTTATAGGATGCTTTTTTGCTTTTTATAGTTGCAAATCTACTAGTAATCTACAAAGTAGTCATTTAAATATATTTAATAAGCAAGAGAAAGAGATTTTAGAGTATATCATTGAAAAAGGACTTCAAAGAGAGGCAATTTACACTATCTATTCTCCAATTAAACCGATGAGTACAATAGGTGATTATAGAGTTGACTATAAGTTAGAGTATTCTGACTCAAAATTTAAGGCACAAATAGATACCATTAATTTACTGGAATCCATTGTTGAAAATTCAAAATTTAAAACTATAGAGTTTCAGATTTATCCTTTTAATAGTACATGGGATAGTATACGAACTTACCATTTTTGTGTATTAAGAAAGGACTTGGTTTCCAAATTATTGGAAGATAAGAAAGATTTTTTCTCCAGTCTTTCAATTAATCAGGATACTGACTATAAAACTATGTTAATCAAAATTGAAAATGCTAATATGCCTGATCGATATAGGGCTTTAGGTTATTTATTTGGTTATCCAGATTATGCGGTAGATTTTTTTGTAGAAGCTTCTGTTAAAGGAAAGGAAAGTGGAGAACTTGTACCTAGGCAGTTTTTTCAAATACCGACACTGAAATCAAAAACAGGACATTTTGTTTATGCTCTACCATTGGATTATAAGATTGGACAAGCTGATAGTCTACTTTACAAAAAGGCTGAGGAAACCTTAGAAAAATTTAAAAGAGAAAGAGCTAAACAAAGTTTTAAGAAGGGCATAGAATTAATAAAAGAGCTGGATGGTGAATGAAAAAAACAGAATAAGTCTTTTTACTGGGGTTCTGATTGTTATAGCTAATATGATTGGCATTAGTGCGTTTTCAAATCTTGGTATCCAATTAATGTATCAAACAAGTTATATAGAAGTTATATTGGTTTGGATTTTAGGAGCATTAATTGCCTTATGTGGAGCACTTAGTTATGCAGAAGTAGCTTGTATTTACCCTGAAAATGGTGGAGAGTATAGCTTTCTATCGAAAATGTATAATCCAACAATAGGTTTTTTAGCAGGCTGGATATCTATTACGGTAGGATTTCCTGTATCTATTGCTTTAAGTGCAAAAGTTTATGCTTCTTATTTTTTTGCTGATGCAGATCAAATGTTTATAGCTAGTGGTATTGTTATCGCGACTACTATTTTACACTTTCTAGGATACAATAGTAGTATGGCTTTTCAGAAGATTGTTACTTTAACTATTGTAATTGTTTTTATAGTACTGATCACTTTCGGACTAATTAGTCCGAGTAAGAGTGCTTTGTACAATAATTATTCAACCATTAATTATGCACAAGACAATTTAAAAGTTATTAAAAATTTTGTAATAGCTTTAATTTTTATATCGTATTCTTATACTGGATGGAACTCTGTTACATATATGGTGGCAGATTTTAAAAAACCAAGCAGGACAGTACCTAGAATTTTATTTATAGGGACCTTATTTGTAGGGATATGTTATGTATTGCTTCAAGTTGTATTATTAAAACATTTAAAATATGATGAATTAAAAGGGAGTCTAAATGTAGTAATGACTTTTGTAAACAAATTAAGTGATGGTCAGTATACAGTTGTGATAAAAGGGTTTATAACTCTACTTTTTATATCTAGTATAAGTATAATGACTTGGGTAGGGAGTAAAGTTTTATATCAGATGACTATTAAAAGTAATACTTTTTCATTTTTACGAAGTTCTTTTTATGCTTATCAGAATATAAAGATATTGTGTTTCCAAGGATGTATAGTTTTACTTATACTTATAAGTGGAAGTTTTGAACAAATTTTAGTGTATTGTGGTTTCTTATTAAGTATGTGTAGTTTATTAGTTGTGCTTGGACTTGTAAGGATTAAGAACAAAACAAAGGATTCGATTATTTTAAAAAAACCATTATCTTTGTTAGCACAATATGTATTTATAGTTTTTACTTTTATACTTATTATACAGTCGCTGTGGTCTTATCCTTTGGAGAGTTTAATAGGTTGTTTAAACGTATTATTTGGTTTTATTGTCTTTAAAATAAAAGAAGAAAAATCTTTATATCATAGTTAGGATCTATTTCCTAATTGCGTCATTTACTATTCCGTTTTGCGTCTTAGATTAATAAATTCTAATGCATATATTTGTAATTGAAGAATTATTACTTATTCTTTATCAAGTATAACAATGCAGAAGTATAAAAAGTATTTTGTCATTTTTTTTGTGACTATTTTCAGTCTACTGAAATTAGTTAATCTGCATTGTTATACCCATAAGGTAGATCATATTGATGGTAAACCTTGTCATGTATGTGAACTGGTCTTACTAGACAATAATACTCCATTACTATTAAGTGAAGAAGTTTTATTTGTTGTATTACTGATATCTATCATTAATTACAGAAAACCTATTTATTACTCTTTAACTATAGTACATAAAAATATAGTTAAATATTTCTTTTCCCGTCCACCTCCTATATTAAATAACTGATTGTTAGTTGTTATAAACAACTTTAGTAATATTAATTATTTAATTGATTTAAGACATTAGTATGTCTTATTTTACATTTATTATGGTAGAAATAAAAGTTGATAGGAGTGAACTATTGTTTGCTTCTGGTGCTGATATTGTACCTGAGTCTGTACTAAATGAGAATATAATTTCCAAGAAAAATTTTACATTGGATTCTTTTTCAACGGAATCAATAACTATTGTAAGAGGTGAGATAGATGAAAATTATCTTCTTTTTCTCAATGAAAAACTCACAGAATCAGGTACTGTTGTTTTACATTTTCAGATTGAAGGGGAATTGTTTAATAATAAAGAAGTTTTTGAATATAATTGTGGTAAGGCTGAGCAACTAATTATTAGGTATCCTAGTTCTCCTGTTATCCATAGTTTTAGAGTAAAGGGAGCATTTTTTCGTATTTATATAAAAAGTAGTTTAGTAGATAAGTACTTGCAACAATTTGAAACCTTTAACTTTGAAGAGAATCAGTCTTACACCTTTACAAATATTCATCCAATGCCTATAACAATATGCATGGATTTATTGTTGCAAAAATTGATTAATAATAAAAAAGAAGGTGTCTTAAGAGCTATTTATTTTGATAGTATGATTCTCGAACTAATGCTTTTACAATTAGAACAAATACAACAGCACCACTGCTCTTTACAATGTACTCAAAAGAAGCTCCAACTCGATAAGATGTACAAGGCGAAGGAGATACTTCTTCAAAATTATAAAAAACCACCAACATTAAAACAGTTAGCCATTGCACTTGGTACTAATGATTGTACTTTGAAAATTGAATTTAAAAAAGCTTTTGGAGTATCAGCTTATGCTTTTTTATCTGATTATAAAATGGGAATTGCTAAAGACTACCTCTTAGAGGATAGGTTATCTATTGCAGAGATTAGTGAAAATCTAGGGTATAAGAATGCAACACATTTTACAGCAGCATTTAAAAAATATCACGAGATAACTCCTAGTGGATTTAAAGCCCAATATGGAAAGTAATCTTAATTAATAAACGAGAAACTAATATAAGTTTTACTTATTTCGTCTTTCTTATTTCGTATATAGTCACCATTATTTTTAGAAAGGATACTACTTTTATCACCAATAATTGTTAATGCTAAGATTAAATATATGATAGTCATAGTTTGATTTTTTTCATAAATAACATCTTTCTGTTGTCATATTTCTAGTAAAAGTATTAAGGGCTATTTCATATGTGTTTATACAGCACGTGGTAGTTAATATTAAGC
>NZ_WSPP01000316.1:0-4247 GCF_009767705.1 Myroides sp. LoEW2-1
TCCTGCTCCTTTACCTAGATTATCAGCTAGCTTATCTAATGCATCTTGTACATTTTTAGCATCTATTCCTGATTTACTATTGTCGTAGTAGTTATTAGCTGCGTCTGTATTTACAGTAGTAATCACATCGCCTTTTGAATCCTTAAAGTCATATCCTACTACATTACCGTTTGCATCTTTACTTTGTGAAACGTTTACTGTATTTACATCAAATAAAACATCTGTTCCATCATTTCTGGTAAAGGTGAACAATCCTTTATTCAAGGCATCTTCTGTTAACTTAGACTTATCAATGCTTCCTAACTCATCTCCATTATCAGCCACTAGAGTTACTTTTCCGTCTCCTTTATCCTGTAACTTTACTCCTGCTCCTTTACCTAGATTATCAGCTAGCTTATCTAATGCATCTTGTACATTTTTAGCATCTATTCCTGATTTACTATTGTCGTAGTAGTTATTAGCTGCATCTGTATTTACAGTAGTAATCACATTGCCTTTTGAATCTTTAAAGTCATATCCTACTACATTACCGTTTGCATCTTTACTTTGTGAAACGTTTACTGTATTTACATCAAATAAAACATCTGTTCCATCATTTCTGGTAAAGGTGAACAATCCTTTATTTAAGGCATCTTCTGTTAACTTAGATTTATCAATACTTCCTAACTCATCTCCATTATCAGCCACTAAGGTTACTTTTCCGTCTCCTTTATCCTGTAACTTTACTCCTGCTCCTTTACCCAGATTATCAGCTAACTTATCTAATGCATCCTGTACATTTTTAGCATCTATACCTGATTTACTATTGTCGTAACCAATTGCCTTAGCATTGGTATCAATCGTAGTAATCACTTCACCTTTACCATCTTTGAAAGTATAAACACCATCCTTGATTTCAACTACTGTATTATTTGAATCAAAACTTACTGTTTTACCATTCTCATCGGTATAAGTAAAAGTTCCATCTCCTTTATCTAGTAATGTAGTCAAAGTCTCGTTTGCCTTAACAATAGTGCTAAACTTAGAGTTATCTACATTTACCCATGAGTTAGTAGTCTCATCCCATTCTTGGAAGATAACATCACCTGTAGATTGATCATATACAATCTTAGTAAACCCACCTTTAGATTCTGTTAGATAAGTAATATAATCGTTCACTGTCTTAAATGTACGTCCATCAACAGTAATAGGCCCTTTGTTTACTATCTCCTCAAAGTTATTTACAACTCCCCCCACTACATCAATAGCATAGATTCCTTTTGGCAAATTAGAAGCATCTACTGTAGTTGGCACTACACCTTTACTCTCTACTAGATACTCTTCAGAAACGTAGTATTGCTTTTTATTGAAAGTGATAATAACAGTCTTACTCTCGTTAGCTGTTACCACATCTTTAATAGATACCTCTTTTGTTTCACCATCTTTAGTTATATAAGTAAGTTTATCGCCATGGTAATAAACATTACCACCAACGTAGGTTCCATCAAGGAAGTTAGTAATATGATTTTGAACAGATTTATTATTGATAATATCACCAAATTTATTGATAACCGCCTGTTTTACTTCAATGCGAATACCTTTACCAATAATATTACCATTGCGATCTACAGCACCTTCATTATAATAAATATAGTCTCCAGTTTCTTTGTCATAAGTAATTGTAGTTAACTTATCTTTTATCTCAACTTTCTTACCATCACTGTCAATATAATAAAGTTTATCACCTTCATATACAACATTACCTTCGGTATTATTTATGATATTTTTGATGATATTCTCAACCTTATCTCCATCCTTGTTTACAATTTCTTGAAAATTATTTACAACAATCTCTGGGATATCTCCTTCATTGGTAAGGCGTACCCACTGATCAATAAACCAATAGTAAAATCCAGGTGTTAAACCTTTTTCTTTGCCTGACGCATCAACCGAAGCGGTATTAAACACAAGCAAACTATTAATTCCATTGGTAGGGAAATTAATGATTGAAGTTCGGTCTTGATATCCTGTTAAGCCAAGTCTTGGGATAAGCACCCCTCTATTGCTTGATTCAACAGTTAACTCTGCCGACTTATTGGGTTTTATTGTTCCTACTCCCACTTGAGAATAAGCACTAAAAGACCCAGTCATTAACAATGCAACTGATAGTAATCTTTTTTTCATACTTTTTTTTATTCAATTTGTTAATTGTAATTTACTGTTGGACATATAAACAAGAAAAAACTATAAATCTAAGTTCTGCTATATTAAAACATCCAAGTTGAAATCGTTTTTATTTCAATGGAATCAAATTTACATTATACAGTGTTAAAGTTTGTTCCAAAAGTACCGGTACCACTACAGTTAAGACCTATTGAAACAAAGTTTAACAATTAACTTTGTGCAACACACAATACAAACAAGATCATCACAACTATTTAAAAACCAAGGAGTATCAAGTCAATTCTAATCATTAAAAGCAAAAAAAAATAGACAAAACACACACTATATCTTATTAACACAATAAGACATACAAAAGGTATTAGTTGGTAATTAATTTTTGAATCAATACAGTTGTAAATTACCTTTCTAACAACTCAGATGGAGGAAATCCCATCACATTTACAAACGCTCTATAAAAAGATATTCTACTATTAAAACCACATAATTCTGCAGCTCTTTCCACGCTCAAATCTCCATCAGCATTGGTGCGCAATAAAGTAACGGCATGCTCGATACGAAAGCGGTTAATATAGTGAGTAAAGGTATTTGCTTCGGTACGAGCAAAAAAAGATTTTAATTCTTGCTTATCGCGTTTCAAAATCCTGGAAAGCTTTGATAGTGTTAAATCACTTTTCAAATACAATTGTGGCTCAATCACTTCTTGCCAAATTAATTGCCTAATTTCAAGATCATTAACATCGTTATCAACCTCTTTAATTTCATCGATAGATAAGACTGGATCTATTTCCACAACTGACAGTAATTTATTCTTAACTTCACGTTTTATATCATCCACTTCTGATTCAGTTGTGACAATTCCAATAGTAGAGTCTTTATCATGTCTTTTACCTATCTCTTTCCATCTCTGTATCTGTATAACGGTAAAACAAACAGATACAAGTAAGACAAGGCAAACATGTAACGTATAGATTGTAGTACTACTCACTAGAAGCTCATCAGTAAATAAAAATGAAATACCTAAAAATGATCCCACAAATAGCGAAATAATATAAAAAGTCACAATACAGCGATAATAAGATATCAAAATACTTTTACTCAACATTACAAAACCAAAACAAGCATATCCAACATTTATAACACCTGTAGTAATAAGAGCAATACAATTAGCTTTAATC
Source organism: Myroides sp. LoEW2-1 (assembly GCF_009767705.1). Classification (NCBI taxonomy): domain Bacteria; kingdom Pseudomonadati; phylum Bacteroidota; class Flavobacteriia; order Flavobacteriales; family Flavobacteriaceae; genus Myroides; species Myroides sp. LoEW2-1. The sequence goes on from NZ_WSPP01000316.1 coordinate 3,339, forward strand.
ATAAAATCAACATTGTCAGCAAAAGAAGTTGAATAGATTATGACATAAAAAATTAACAGCATTAATGCTATGTAAAAGTGAATAAATAAATACTTATTTTTTAGTCCTAATAAAAAGATCAAAAGAGAGCCATTAAAGAAGCTAAAAATTAAACCTAAGGCAAAATCTTCATTTAACTGCAATTTTTGAGCAAAATAAGTTAATATCCAATTGAATACTAAAATAGTATTCACAAGAACTATTTTTAAATCAAGTAACTGTTTACTTGACTTTGCACGGTAAATTAAAAAAAGAGTTAGTAGTAGTAATAATAGTAAGGTGGGGAACATATATAAATTAATCGATTTTAATATTTCTATCTTTATAATCAGAGGCACGAATACCTACGTAATGAACAAAGTATTTATTAAACGTTGTAAAGGAGCGAAACCCGGAACTTTCAGCTACAGAAGTAATACTCCAGTTTTGTTTGTTTTTCAATAATTCCAAAGCATGCGCTATGCGATATTTGGCAAGCAATTCGTTAAAGGTTAAATGAAAAAAACGCTGAGTTATAAGATTCAACTGTCTTTGGTCATCCAATCCCACTTCATTACTTAATTGTCTAGCTGTGAAATTACTCTGCAAATAATCATCGCAACTTTCAAAAAAAAGGATGATTTTCTCAGCAATTATATACTCAAACTTATCTTTATTCTCCTCATTAATTTCTACTTGCTTTTCGCTATTATCAACATTTAAAGAGAACTTTTTCTTATATTGACCGATGCTTGTAAATAAAATAAAAACACCTGTTATAAAAGATAAAATCACCGCAGATAGTTCTAATAGTAAATGAAAATAATCAAATAGCATATCGCTTAAATTCCATTGAAAAAACATCAAAATATACTCCACATTAAACAAGAT
>NZ_WSPP01000317.1:0-582 GCF_009767705.1 Myroides sp. LoEW2-1
TTTACTGTGTAATCACACAACAGCTATTAAAGAGCCAACGCATGAGAAGATGTTGTGAATTGCTTTCAAATTATTGTAAGTTTACTGTGTAATCACACAACCTTCAAGTCCTTTATAAAACTCCTCTTCCTGTTGTGAATTGCTTTCAAATTATTGTAAGTTTACTGTGTAATCACACAACCAGAAAAGAAAAAACAAATGATGCAAGAAAGTTGTGAATTGCTTTCAAATTATTGTAAGTTTACTGTGTAATCACACAACTATGTTTATTTATCCAATCTATTACCATTAGTTGTGAATTGCTTTCAAATTATTGTAAGTTTACTGTGTAATCACACAACAAGTAGCTATTACTTCATGTGAACCAACATGTTGTGAATTGCTTTCAAATTATTGTAAGTTTACTGTGTAATCACACAACGACGATGCTGAATGATTTATTTAATGTGCCGTTGTGAATTGCTTTCAAATTATTGTAAGTTTACTGTGTAATCACACAACAGCTATTAAAGAGCCAACGCATGAGAAGATGTTGTGAATTGCTTTCAAATTATTGTAAGTTTACTGTGTAATCACACAACC
>NZ_WSPP01000318.1:0-735 GCF_009767705.1 Myroides sp. LoEW2-1
AAATAGCTAAATATGAAAAAATTAGTACTTTCAGTTATGTCAGTTGTTGCTTTAGGTATGGCAGCTAACGCTCAAGAAGTAGAAAAACCAAACTTCGGTTTCAAAGAAGGAGATATCATGTTAGAAGGATCTTTCCAAATTTCTGACAAAGTGACTAAACCAACTGAAACAAATGAGGGAAAAGAGAAATTTACTAATTATACAGTTAATCCTAAAGTAGGTTACTTTATCTCTGATAAAGTTGCTGTTGGGGCATCTGTAGCTTTTGGTAAATCTCACGGTGATTTTGCTGATATGGATCAAATCGGAGATGCTTATTCTAAAGACATTTATGCTGGAGCATTTGCACGTTACTATTTCTTAGAATTAGGTAAACGTTTTAAAACTTATGCTGAAGTAGGAGTTGGATTTGCAGAAAATAAAAATGATTTTTCTAAAGTAAAATATACTGGTATTAAAGCTGGTTTAGACCTTGGTTTTAACTACTTTGTAACTGAGAACTTAGCAGTTGCATTTACTTTAGGAAATGTATTCTCTTACTCTAACCAAGATAAGAAATCTGATGGTAAGAAAGTAAGTTCTGTTTCTGAAACAAATGCTAACTTAAACATCTTTGATAACTTCTTTGACCAAGCTAAATTTGGTTTAATCTACAAATTCTAATTGATAGAATAGTAGTTACTATAAAGAATCTAAAGAGGGTGTCCCAAAAGGTCACCCTCTTTTGTATTATAT
>NZ_WSPP01000319.1:0-599 GCF_009767705.1 Myroides sp. LoEW2-1
GTTCGTTGATATTCCATATATCAAAGGTAAACATTTTTAGAAGCTGAAAGCTAAATGCACTAAAGTGCATAGTTTTAACTACAGTCTGCGACCAATAAAAAATCTATTCCTGAAAACTACACATTTTGCACTGTGTTGAACTAATAATACTTCGCCTTCGTATTTAATAGTCATGACAAATGTACAATATTTGACGTACATTCAACAAGAAGCTTACTTTTTTTAACAATTGTTATCCAAAATAGATACTCCTACATCAAGTATCTCAATGACAAACATTTACAATAAACCTCCGAAACTATTAAGCCCCTTGTATTTGCTGATTTTTTAATAAAAACACATCAATTTTATATTATTCAAATAATACCTGTTTATTTATTTTTAACAATTTAAAAACAAAACAAAACAAGAGCTACTATAGAAGCCGCTTGATATCTAATCAGACATTCACCTCCAAAATGAGAATTTTACAAACTACCATATTCATGGTATTTTTGTGTTATTGAATGTTAAAAAGCCGCATAACACTTATTATATTTTTAATTTTACACTTCATGATTAATATTTGATTTATATTCTAAATATAGAATAAGTCAACA
>NZ_WSPP01000320.1:0-2368 GCF_009767705.1 Myroides sp. LoEW2-1
TTGATCTAAAATCACTGATTGCTGTGAATCTGCTACATCTGAAGTAATCTCAACTCCTCTATTAATAGGGCCTGGATGCATCACTACAATCTCTTTATCCAGGGAGTCCAAAATTTCTTTAGTCAATCCATATTGTTGTGCGTACTCTCTTGTATTGGGAAAGTAACTAAAATCTAAGCGCTCATTTTGAACGCGAAGCATATTAGCAACGTCACACCATCCTAAAGCTTTTCTCAAGTTAGACTCTACCTTAACACCAAGGCTTTCAATATGCTTAGGAATTAATGTTTTTGGACCACATACTCTTACCTCAGCCCCTTGCATCTGCAAAGCGAAAATATTAGACAATGCCACACGTGAATGTAGAATATCTCCTACAATAACAACTTTCTTACCTGCTACGTCACCCAACTTTTCGCGAATAGAGTAACTGTCTAACAAAGCTTGGGTTGGATGCTCATGGGCACCATCTCCAGCATTAATTATACTTGCATTGACATTTTTAGACAAAAAATAAGCTGCACCAGGATTGTTATGACGCATCACGACCATATCCACTTTCATTGCCAAGATATTGTTCACCGTATCGATTAGCGTTTCTCCCTTTTTCACAGAAGATTGGGCCGCTGAAAAACTAATCACATCCGCAGAAAGACGCTTTTGTGCTAATTCAAAAGATAGTTTTGTACGTGTACTATTCTCAAAAAAGATATTTGCAATTGTAATATCCCTTAAAGAAGGAACTTTTTTAATAGGTCGATTAATGACTTCTTTAAAATGATCTGCTGTTTCAAAGATTAAATCAATATCGTTCTTAGTTATATATTTGATACCTAAAAGGTGATTTACACTTAATTCTTTCATTGCTTAAGTAAGTAAATTTAATAGTTAGATTGATAAACTTTGCTGTATATAAACACTATCTGACATTCCGTCTTCTGACCAATGTACACGCACTGACTCCTCATTAAAGGCATCTACTTGACGACCTCTATAATCAGGCTGAATTGGCAAATGGCGACTAAATCTTCTGTCAATTAAAACCAGTAGTTCTACTTCAGCTGGACGACCAAAAGATTGTATTGCAGTCAATGCAGAACGAATACTTCGCCCTGTAAACAATACATCATCAATAAAAACGACTTTCTTGTCTTCAACAAGAAAATCAATCTGTGTTTTATTCGCTTCAAGAGGTTTTTGATTTCTTCTAAAGTCATCGCGAAAGAAAGTAATATCTAAAAATCCCAAGGGAATATCAGATATGTTATATTCTTTTTCAATAATAGCTTTAATTCGCTCTGCTAAGAACTTACCACGTGGTTGAATACCAATAAGAAGAGTATTTGAAAAATCTAAATGATTTTCTACTAATTGACAAGCCAAACGATGTAGAATAATATCAATCTCTTTTGAAGTAAGTAATACTTTTGGATTCATATAAAAAAGAGTTGTGTTTGGGGAGTAAAAGTACAATTAATTATTGTTTTTACACTTCAATTTTAGAATTATCTCTAACAAATTGAATAAAAACAGTTGTTTTTATTGGCTATAGAAGTCAAGTTTATGTATTTTTACTTAAAGACTATCGCAAGTTTTTACTTATATTATATTTTCAAAATCAATTGACTATGAAACACTTTTTAATCTTATTCGCCTTGTTGTGTTCAACACCACCAAGTGTATTTGCACAAATAGATAAAAACAGTATTGCCAGCCATATTGAAGAAAAAACAAATGATATCTATCGCACAAAATGGGTTTTACAAAAGATAAATAACCAAGAAGTCAATTCCGAACAACCGATTTATATACGCATAGACGATAGCAATTTCAAAATCCACGGCAACAACGGGTGTAACATTTTTCAAATTAGCATAAAATCGCTAAAGAAATTCAATCATAACCCCATCAAAATAAAAACAAGAAAATCAATTGCTACAAATCACAAATGTGTTGATTCACTTTTTACTAAAGACTGTGATATTCTCTCCTTACTAACAAAGGCAAAGTTTACGATATCAAAACAAAATAACGATGAGCTAACACTCTTAACTAAAGATAAAACAGAGCTATCCTTTGTAAGAGAAGACGAAAACCCCATGTTAAAGTATATGGGAAAATACGCATGGAAACTGATTCAATACAAAGGAGATAGCGACAAAGACTTTTCTGAATATTTAATCTTTGACTTCCAAAAACAAACGGTAACGGGTTATAATAAGAATGCTTATTTCGAAGTAAAGTTTTCGATTAATAAAAAGAAAACGAAAATCACCTTTTACGATGTCTTTTTACTTAAAAACATTCACACAATTGATAAGCAAAGTCAGAATTTCATTTCATTGCTTTCAAACAAAACATATTATTT
>NZ_WSPP01000038.1:0-33633 GCF_009767705.1 Myroides sp. LoEW2-1
ATTTTATTCAATCGGTTGATTATCTGTTGGATAAAGGGGTTGTTTCTTCTAAAAAAGAACTAGCAGAGAATTTAGGTTTAAGAGCAAATAATATGTCTGAAATATTATCAGGAAGACAGAATGTAGGTATTGATGTAGTTTTAAAGCTCTGTGATTTATATAATATTTCTGTTGAATACCAATTAAAAGGAATTGGAGAGATGTTTGAGTCTTCTAATAATATTGAAGCTAAAATAATAAAAGATGAAATTTCTATAGTAAACAATTCTGTTTTTGCTTTAGACACTGACTTTGTAGATGATGATATAGAAATATTTACTAATTCAAATGGTAATAAGTTTTATGTTTATCCCAATGGTCGTATTGAAATACAAGTATTAAAAGTTCCGTTTCCTGCTTATGCATCTTATATAGAGTGTTACCAAGACGAAATGAATTCAGTTAATGGTTTTGATTATATTCGATTCAAGGCTGATCACATCGCAAAAGGAAATTACATTTGCTTTGTAAGCGAGGGTGATTCGATGTGGAATGAAGGCGGTTATGACACGCCAGGCGGGTCTGAAATATTAGCGCGCGAGATTGGCCGACAGTTTTGGGACAATTTACATAGTACAAAATACGGTTTGATTTTCGTTACTAAATCAGGGATCATGCACAAGGACATCGGAGGGTATAATAAAGAAACGGGGATGTTTAAGCTGCTTAGTAGAAACCCCCAACATAAAGATTTTGAATATCCTGCCAATGATGTGTATCAGATATTCAATGTTATAAAAAGGAGTTTTTAAATAAGTTTAATTAATGCGGTCTAAACAGATCGCATTTTTTATTTGTGTATATTTGGTTTTCGTTAACACCTAACTAACTATTTATGAAACAAATATTACTTTTTCTTTCCATATTATCTTTTACCTGCGTTAATGCCCAGAATCACACTGGCGCTTATCCAAACTATAACAACACAAATAGAACTGTTATAATCCTTGAAGAAAGAAAACAATCTTTGGCGGATGTCATAATGGAGCAAGAGAGATTAAATCTGCAGCGTAACGAGCAGAGAATGCGCAATGAATATAATAGAAGTATAAGAAAGGAGAATAGAAATAATGCTAAGGAAGGTAAACGTTTAGCGAAAATTATTGATAATGAATTAGAACTTAATAAAAACTTATTAAGTGAAGTGATTGATAACTTGAGATTAAACTCAACTGGCGTTGGATTAGATTCTAAGCATTTATTAGATTCAAGAAATGGATATAGGGATATTGCTTTTGGAACTCACAAGTACGATATAAGAAATTTGGAACAAACAAATCACGGTTACTATTTATACAAATCACCAAATAGCAGGGATTATAATATATCGGATATTATATTCAATAATATTGTTTTTAATTTCGATAGAGATAATAAGTTAAACGTAATTTCTTTATTTAAGAATTATTTAGTTTACCAAAGCCCTGGCGTGATGGACATTGGTTTATATGATCTTAAACAACTCATCGAAGGGGCTAGAAAACAATTAGGTAGAGAGTCGTTTTTTAAAAAGACTGATAACAGCAATGTATTTGTTTGGAACTCAACAGATGTTATGGTAATGATAGAGGCTAATATAAACGAAAATGCATTTATAGAAGATGAATATGGCAATAAAATTGTTCCTTATTACACTTTGTCAGTCTCTTATTATAAAAATAGTAATTTAGAACAAGGAATATAAGTTAATGAATGATATATTGACAAGGCTTACATATTTGATGAAACTAGCTAGGCGATGTGCTTTTGCATTATTTGTTATTGTAGCATGGGGAGAGTTGATAATGATGTTTACTAAGTATAAAACAATAGGATTAATGATCTATGAGGAATATGGTAAATCAGCTATCGGCTACTATTATCTGATAGTAGCTATGATTGTTTGTTTACTCTTGTATATTAGTAGTAAATTGGAATATTTAGTAGATGACATAAATAAAAAATTAACTGATAAAAATTAATTATATGAAAGTAGATTTATACACAAAATCCATGCTCACCATAATAGCTGGATGTTTAGTTTTTTTAGTTTTAAGTAGTATTGATATTTTTCCAAAAGCTTATGCATCAAACAAGGAAGATCTAAAATTAAAAAACGATATGAATTATGGGTTAGTTCCACTTAACGAAGATGGAAGTGTTACTGTGAAATTAGATGCTAGTTCTACTTTGGATGTTAATTTGATTGAAGTAGATGGGTGGTCGGTTAAAAATAGGTCAGGGCAATTGTTAATCTACACAGAGGCGTACTAACTTATGAAACACGAGATAAGCCAATCGGAACCGCATTCGATAGATCAAAAAGAAGATTTGAAAAGAAAATTAAATAGTTATGAATAAAATATTGGCTTTAGAATTAAATAATATTGCTTATTATTCTTATGATGGTAATATATTTTCATTTGAGAATATTTTACAAGAAAATGAGAGTAAAATGCGTTTAGATTTTAATCAAAAATTATTTCAATTAGAAGAGGCATTGTCTCATTTACTAATACAGGACATATAACATAAAGCACAAGCCACTCAATCGAGTGGCTTTTTATTATTTAAGATTTTCTAGATCTTCTAATTTTTTAAGTATCTTAATTTGAGTTTTAGATATTACATCTAATTTAGCTGCAATGGTATGTAAATCAAGATTTTCTATTCCTAACATATTCTGCTGTAGTTGTTGTGTCGTAGGTCCTGTAAGTACTGGTAGTTTACCTTCTATTAAGAATAAATAGTTTATTTGTGGAATATGCTCGATTGCGTTTTTAGCAAAAGCTGGAGTAATATTCTTAGTTTTTCCATACATTATTGAACTAAGTACACTATTGTTTTTGTAGCCTAATAAAGGCCATAATCCATTAATTGTTACACTTAGTTCAGATGCTAACATTTGCAATCTTTCTTTTGGGTCCTCTATAATTGTTTTATTTTCCATTTTTAGGCTAATTCATTTTTTAATTTTTTCATTTCTTTCTCCCAGTAAGTCGCTAGTATTTTAGCGCTTTCTATGTTAGTTTGTTTGTTGTAATCCAACATTTGTTGTTCAGATTTCCATCCACAAACGTCCATAATCACTTTGTTTGGCACTTTGCCAAAGTGATTTGTAGCAAACGATCTTCGGCAGATGTGAGAAGCGACAAGTTCGTACTTTGGAAAGTATCCAATTTCCTTACGTTTCTCAGACCTTCCAACACCTGTTTTAACAGTTTTACCACCTAATATAGGTTTAGTTATTTTTGCTAATTTACATATTTCTTTTATCTCCTTGTTAAACTTAACATCTGAACATTTAGGTGGCAATAAACCTAATCGTTTATTCAATATTTCTCTTACTTGATAGTGTAAGGGGATAGCTACGTCTTGTTTAGTTTTAAGTGTTTTTATAAGAATTATGTTATCCTTTATATTATCTACACTAAGGCGTTCTAAGAAGTCTGATACGCGTAGGCCAGTCCATAATCCTATAATAAAGTTATCTCGAATAGAATCGAGTTCTATGTCGTCAATTTTTAGCTCATAAATTTTATTTATCTCCTCTATTGTTAAATAAGGTTGTTTGTACTCAACTTCTTGCTTCTCTACAAATACGCGTTCCTTGTAACCTTTATTTACATTAAGGTTTAATTCCTCAGCTCGTTCACAAAAGAATTTTACACGCCCTAAATGGCGCTTAGTTGTTTCTTCAGCATAATTTTTGGATGTTAAAAATTGACTTATTTGGTCAAGTATTTCTCCATTTATTTCGCTTAGTTTTATTTGTTTTTTATCTTCAAATTCAACAAGCATGTCTTTTAATCTCGAATAGTGTGCGATAGACCTATCGCTCATGTATGAGTTAGCAGATACTTTGTATTTGTCTGCCTTATTTTCAAGCCACCAGGAAGCAAAAGAAGTTAAATAAACTTCCTCTTTTTTGACTTTAAAAGAACCTTCTGAAGCGGGTCTATTAAAAAAAGATGTTAGTTTATTTTCTAACCAGAGCTTATCAATAATCTCTCCTTGAATGTAACTTGTGTTAAAGTTAGTTAAAATAAAATTCTTTAGTTCAGCTAATTTTAGGTTTATTTCAGCTCTATTTTTTACAGCAATTACATTTTTTATTTGCTGTTTTTTTGCATCCCAGTGCTCTGGATTTACTATCAAATTGGTTTTAATATTTACGTCTATTTCACGAGTATGAATGAATCGTAAATAAATAGGTGCTAAGTTTTTAGTACCTCTAATTAAAAATTTAATTGAAGCCATAAAAGAGGTTATTTTATAGTTTGACATATTTTATTTCTGTCCGACATTTGTCCGACATTTGTTCTACCATTGTCCTGCATTTGTCCGACCATTGTCCGACGATAAGTAATAATATAAGTGGTAGTTTATATTTTGTTTTTTAAAAAAAACGACTACTTTTGTCCTGCATTTGTCCGATAGGTTATATAAATGATTATAATTATTTATATATGTATTATACAAAAATGATTTATATTTTATGCAAATGTAGTGATTTATATAAAAGTAACAAAATATAATTACTCCCATTGTGGTCACTATAAAAAAAAGAATTACATAATTGACTCGATAGCTCAGTTGGTAGAGCACAACACTTTTAATGTTGGGGTCCTGGGTTCGAGCCCCAGTCGGGTCACATCGTGGAAACGAGATACAGCTACTGTATCTCGTTTTTTTGTATATCATAGGTTTGTGCTCGACTGTATAATACCGTTATGTATGTTGATTTAGTGCAAAGTCAAGTGATACTGTATCTGTAAAAAAACAAAGAGAGTCACTATGTAGTAACTCTCTTTGTTTTTTCTTGCGCAAGAACAATTCTTTGAAATAGAACATATCTATTGTTGATCTTCCGTTTTTTCCATGTTATCTTGTGTAACTTGAGGAGGAACTTGTTGTTTCTCTTGTTCATCTTCAGTATCAGGTAGCTTAGGTGAGCCTCCCATGAACATGAATAAAGCAATAACTAATCCCACACATACCAATGCAAATATGATAATCATTAATGTACCATTGGCAAAGTTGTAAAGAGGTAAGTTTTGTAGTGCCATAACTTGTTTATTTTTGTTATTTTAACACTAAGGTAGTTATATTTTTTAACATTTAAAATGATAATTATCATATCGATAGTTATGGTTACTTGTTTTCATTTTATTGATGTTCTGTTGTGTAGTGTAGTATAAGGCATTGAAGATGAAATCTCTCCATTTGTTAATTTTCCGAAATTGCCTATTTGTTTTTTGTTAACGAAAACAGATTGAGCGATAAGATATCGCTCAGACAAATTAAAGGATAAATATTGATATTCCCTTTCTAAAGGATACACTATCTCAGAAGGAAATCTATTTATTGAACTTTACAAAATAGGAATAAGAGGCTGTGTTCCGAATGATTCGTTTACACAAACTATTTCACTCTCGTTGTTCTTCCCTCATTTTGGTCATCATACTATTAGGGAGCTCTTGAGCGTTCAATGTGTTTTCTGTGTACTGAGGGGAGTTTGTTCGACTGATCTGGTTCTTGTTTTTAGGAGTTACTTTTTGAATTTTTCGAATTAGTCCAAAGGGAACGTTTGGGCTGACCTCTTTTTTATCTTGTTGCTCTGTAGTAACAGAAGGAGTGTGTTTGCTCGTATCGATGTTAATCTTTGTTTGGCTGACTTCGGTATGCTCTACTATAATCGTTTTGTTTACCTCCTTTTTCGCTTTGGCGTTTTTGACTGCTGAGTGTGGTTTAGGAGTGGTTGTTGTAGTTGAGGCTTTGGTGTGATTGTCAGTTGCTTTATTTTCGTTGTCTATTAGAGTTGTTGTTTTTTCTATGGGTAATTCTTCTGAATTTGCATTTAGATCCAATACACCGTGAAAACAACTTGTACTGTGAATACTGCCATCTTGGGCTTTCCACATACTCCACAAGTAAACTCTACCCGTAGTCCATTGTTCAGGTAGATTAAAGTGAGCATATTTGTCTCTGCGCTGTGCGATAGCTGTGATAGGGATGAACTGATCTAAATCTTCGTGATAGGCCATGATCGTAAGTTGATCTGTATCTAAAGTGAGGGGATTAATTAGCGCATTGTCCCATTGCACTTTTAGCTTGCCCGTTTTTAATCGGTTGATTTTTTTGATCACAGCAGGAGCGAGTACGCCTATGGAGAGCAATACTTTTTCGATATTGATATACTGTGTGTTTTCGTGCTCGACAACTCCTTGTTTCAATAGTCTTGAAATCATTTGCTCTTTTCCGTTCAACCATTTTGTTCCTACGGCTATAGGTGGGCAATTTGCATTGACAAACTCTTTGAATCGACTGCAAAAGGAAGAAACCAAGCTCATCTTGTCCCATTGTTTGAGCTGTGTTTCTGTGGCTTTTTTCTTCGATTTTGTCGGTTTTGATCTCAGTATATTTCTACCTCTCCACTTTACTCCGACTACAGATGCAATCTTGCCTACTAAGGGTCCTAATATTCCTTCTTTTATTTCTGCCATGGCCTTGTCTTTTTTTGAATATTATAAGGTATAAAATGCTTAGATAAGGTAGTTTCACAAATAAAAGAAAATTGAAAAAGTTGCTTGCTTTACTTTGCTGGGCTTGAATGGAATTTGAACTTGTAAAGAAGGAAATCAAAGAATGGTATAAGGCAAATAGGTGGATACTTCACGAGGGGATGCGGTTGATGATCTGGCATTATTTGTTATCAATAAGTAATGTACAAAGGGAGGATAGAAGGACAAAAGGCTTGTTTTGCCTGTTATAGTCCTATCATTGTCCTAAGAATGTCCTATGATCTTGCTTGAATGCCTTCTGTTGCTGCGATGAGAATGGGTGTTTCTGAAAAGGGAATTTTGAATAAATTGATGTAATGTGTTTATTTGTAGTGGTTTAGATTTTGTTTTGATTTCGAAAAAAAATACTTTTTTTGCATTACAGGTTGTTTGAGGAAGCTTCCTGCCTTCAATAGTGTAAAAAAAGATGGGAAAAAGGAGGGGAATTGAAAAAAAAGGAGGGAATTAACCTCATTATTTTAAAAATGGAGTAGAAATTTTAAGGAGATACGGCTTTGAACTTCGGTAGTCATTTGTAGGTGTCTTGTAGTGTTGAGGTGACTGTAGTTGGTTGAAAGTTTTAAGGGGTGTTGCCGAAACAAGTGAGATAGAAGGGATGAGGTTGGATATGAGTTGGTAATTGAATGAATGCTCTTTTGTTGGGATAGAGTGACTATTCAAAGGTGTTGTGTTTTTGACTTTTGTTTATTTTCTCTCTTTTTATTTGTAGTTGGGAGAGGAAGGAGATCCTTATGTTTTCATTTTATGGAGCTACTTTATCTTTTGTACAATCTATGATTTAAAATATTTAAAGCAGGTAAATATTATTATTTCTTCTAATGCTTAAAAACTAAACAGTTAGGTCTGGAGTGTTGTAAATGCTGGGAAAAATATAAATAAAATGTTTGGATGGTATTCAAAAAGGTTTACCTTTGCACAGCAATTGAGAAACAAAATATGTTTTCAATGACTCGATAGCTCAGTTGGTAGAGCACAACACTTTTAATGTTGGGGTCCTGGGTTCGAGCCCCAGTCGGGTCACAAGCAAAAAGCCATCCTTTTAGGATGGCTTTTTTTGTTATATATGAGGTATTGTTTATACAGCATAAAAAAAGCACCATTCGGTGCTTTTGATTATTTGAAAGAATCTCCTACAGGTAGATTCATTTTGTTTGTTAGTGCTGATATTTCATTTATACTGAAACTGCCTTGCAAATACATGATGCTATTTTCTCCCTTGCTGCTGTCTTGATTTAGCATAACCAATTCATTGACATTCGTAGCACTGCCGTCTTTGTTAATATAGATGGTCACTTCAGCGCCATTTTTATTACTTGACGAAAATTGCTTTAGGCCTTTTTTAGATGCATAGTCAGCTACAGCAGTTGTCATTTTACTTTTGCTTGCATCGTTTTTAGTGTGAAAAACACGAAGGTTGTCAAGCTTTTTTATCAAGTTAAAATAAGCTTTATCTTCTTCGCTCGATTGATTTACTTTGACGTTGCTCATCATTTCAAACATCTTCTTGTTTACGATGACATTATTAACCTGTTTGTCTTTTTCAAATTCCGAAAAAGCTTCTTGTGCAAAGAAGTTTAGCGAAAATCCAAAAACAAATAATAAGGTTATTATCGCTTTTTTAATGATATACTTCATAATGTTTTATTTTGTAGTCTGTTTCTTATCGAGTGTTTTATTCAAATTCAAAGAAAGGTTATTCAATATTTCTTTGCACTCATTGAACGCAGTTTCTGGGTTAGTGAATGTACCATATTCTACTTTAGGCTGTTGTTTGACTTCTTTTTTACAAGCTTGCAAAGTAACAGCAAAGAGCAAAATAGCTATACACAATAATGCTTTATTCGTATATATTAGTTGTTTTAAGTTTGCCATAGATAATACAATTATATATAAAAGTAATGAGATTTTTAATATAAATTATTCTTTTCGTCATAAATTACAATTATCAGGAGGTGTAATTGCTTCAAAAGTCTAAGAAATAATTCTACATTTGTGAAACAAACCATTGATTTTATATGAAAAAAGGAATAGTAATTACACTTAGTGTATTATCAGTTTTATTTGGTTTTACATCATGTAAAAAACAAATAGCACGAGGAGATGTTCAACGTGAGAATATATTTAGTGGAACGACTTCCATTGCTTATGCTAAAGGATTAGAAATTGAATATCACGAAGATTATTCCCTTGTAAATATATCACAACCTTGGGCAGGGAGTAGTAAGACTTATAGTTATGTATTAGCTAAGAAAGAGGCTGTTTTACCTGATTCATTAAAGAACAGACAGAGGATTGAAGTACCTGTCAAGGATATTGTCGTTACTTCAACAACGCATATACCAGCTTTAGAATTATTGAATGAAGTAGGTACATTAAGAGGTTTTCCAGGTTTAGACTATATTTCTACTCCAGTTGTACGTCAATTGATCAATGAGGGGAAAGTAAAAGAGTTAGGGTCGAACGAGAGCTTAAACACGGAACAAGTAATTGATTTGGCACCTGGGGTGGTAGTGGCTTTTGCAATGGACGATAGCAATAAGAGTTTACAGACAATTGCTCAAAGTGGTATTGCAGTTTTATACAATGGCGATTGGGTGGAGCAAACTCCATTAGGTAAAGCGGAATGGATCAAGTTATATGGTGTTTTATTTGACAAACGTGAAAAAGCTGAACGCTTATTTACAGAGATTGAGGAGGAATATCAAAATGCTTTAAAATTAGTAAATGATATAGTGGTTCAGCCGACGGTGATGAGTGGTGTTATGTACCAAGATGTGTGGTATATGCCAGGAGGAGGCAGCTGGGCAGGTATCTATTTCAAAGATGCTGTATCTGATTACTTGTGGAAAGACACAGAGGTAACAGGTAGTCTCGCTCTGAGTTTCGAAAGTGTATTCGATAAGGCGAAAGACGCTGAATATTGGATTAATCCAGGGCACTATGAAACATTGGCACAATTGAAAGAGGCAAATCCTCATTACGCCAATTTTAAATCCTTTCAATCGGGCAAGGTGTTTTCTTTTGCACCTACCAAAGGTAGCACGGGAGGAACTGTCTTTTATGAATTAGGACCTACGCGTCCTGATCTTGTATTGAAAGATTTAATCTACATTTTTCACCCAGAGGTTTTACCTGGGTATGAGCCTGTGTTTTACAAGCAGTTGAAATAATGATGAAAAAAATGATAGCCCTCCTTTTATGTTTCTCAATCTTTGTGGTATTTATATTGAATATTTCCACAGGGACAATTCGCATACCCTTTGATTCGGTTGTAGCGATATTGTTGGGAGATGAGGAAATGAAGAGTACTTGGCGCTATATTGTATTGAATTTTCGCTTACCCAAAGCTTTAGTAGCTATGCTGGTAGGGGGTGCTTTGTCAGTAAGTGGTTTATTAATGCAGACCCTTTTTCGAAATCCGATGGCAGAATCTTATGTGTTAGGGGTTAGCTCTGGTGCAGGTTTAGGTGTTGCTATATTGTTTTTGGGGAGTTCGATTTTACCTGCAAGTCTGGTTTCTCTGTTATCTTCTACCTACGGTGTTGCTATTATATCTATTTTAGGGAGCTTCTTATTGCTGCTTTTAGTTTTGAGTGTGTCTTATAAAGTTAAGAATACTGCGACAATTCTAATTGTGGGAATTATGTTCGGGAGTTTTGCCAATGCTGCTATTAGTATACTGACTTTCTTTAGTTCAGCAGAGGAAATCAAGCGATTTACTTTTTGGGCTTTGGGTAGTTTGGGCAATTTAAGTTATGAAGTCATTAGCTTTTTTGCCTTTGTTGTACTGATAGGTCTATTGGGAGCTTTGTCGTTAGCAAGGGGACTTGATGCCTTATTACTTGGAGATAATTACGCTTCTTCGATGGGGATAAATTTAAAGTTAACGCGCAATAGCATTATTGTAGTAACGGCTTTGTTGGCTGGTGTATCCACAGCATTTGTAGGACCGATAGCTTTTGTAGGGTTAGCAGTTCCGCATATTACGCGTATGCTATTTAGAGTAAATCAGCACCGAAGTTTGATCTATTATTCGGCAGGTATAGGGGCAATATTGATGTTGCTTTGTGATATGCTAACACAGATAGGAGGAGATCACTTTTTGCTGCCTATTAATGCGATAACGTCACTTTTTGGAGCGCCAATTGTAATTTGGTTGTTGTTGAAAAGCAGGGCTTATTTATAGGGTGAATGACAAATGATAAAAATAAATTAATATTGTTCGCTTAGATTGTTTTACATTATCTTTGCGAGTTGTAAATAATTAATATGAAGTTCGATTTATTACAGACAGATGCACAATCTCGTGCGAGAGCAGGTAAGATAACGTTAGATCACGGTGTGATAGAAACACCAATCTTTATGCCAGTTGGAACTGTTGCTACAGTTAAAGGTGTTCATCAAAGAGAGTTAAAAGAGGAAATAAACCCAGATATTATCTTGGGGAATACATACCATTTATACTTGCGTCCAAAAATGGAAATTTTAAAGGCAGCAGGTGGTTTGCATAAATTCATGAATTGGGATAGAAATATCTTGACGGATAGTGGTGGATTTCAAGTTTATTCTCTGTCATCTAACAGAAAAATTAAGGAGGAGGGTGTAAAATTCAAATCTCATATCGACGGTTCATATCACTTCTTTTCACCAGAAAGCGTTATGGAAATTCAACGTACGATTGGAGCAGATATCATTATGGCTTTTGACGAGTGTACGCCTTATCCGTGTGACTACAGATATGCAAAAAGATCGATGCACCGTACACATAGATGGTTGGACAGATGTGTTGATCACTTGGCTAAAGTTCCAGAGATGTACGGATATTCTCAAACGTTATTTCCGATTGTACAAGGAAGTACATTTAAGGATCTACGCGAGCAATCTGCGGAGTATATCGCTAATGTAGGGGCAGAAGGGAATGCTATTGGTGGTTTGTCTGTTGGAGAGCCGGCAGAAGAAATGTACGCAATGACTGAATTAGTATGTGGTATATTGCCAACAGAAAAACCTCGTTATTTAATGGGGGTTGGTACGCCGATTAATATTTTGGAGAATATCGCATTAGGAGTAGATATGTTTGACTGTGTAATGCCGACGCGTAATGCGCGTAACGGAATGTTATTTACAGCACATGGATCTATCAATATTAAGAATAAAAAGTGGGAGGCAGACTTTTCACCTATCGATGAGAATGGCTATACATGGGTAGATACGGCTTACTCAAAAGCGTATTTACGTCACTTGTTTGCAGCAAACGAATCGCTGGGGAAACAAATTGCAAGTATCCACAATTTAGGTTTTTATCTATGGCTTGTGCGTGAAGCTCGTCGTCAGATATTAGCTGGAACTTTCACAGAGTGGAAGAATAAGATGGTAAGACAAATGGATCAACGTTTGTAATATAGTATAGAAAAAGATCTAATTAGCAAGGTATGAAGATTATTGATTGGTATATTCTTAAGAGGTATTTAGTAACATTTACTGTAATGTTATTATTGTTTGTACCTATCGGAATAGTTATCGACGTTTCAGAGAAAGTAAATAAGATGATAGACAAGCAAGCTCCTCTGTTAGAAATATTGCAGTATTATCTCGACTTTACGATTTACTTTGCTAATATGCTTTTTCCCATATTTTTGTTTATCTCTATCATTTGGTTTACTTCCAAATTGGCTAATAATACAGAAATCGTCGCTATTTTAAGTTCTGGAATTTCGTTTAATCGCTTTCTAAGACCTTATTTTATTGGAGCTACCTTGGTTTCTTTAATGGCTATGTTTATGGCATTTTATTTAGTGCCTAAAGCAAGTGCAGGATACAATGATTTTAGATATAAATATCTGACGAGAAGTGAGGCTCGGGAATCTCAGAATGTTTATAGGCAAATTAGTGCAAATGAGTTTATTTATGTAAGTAGTTTTTCGTCGACAACAAAGACAGGTTTTAACTTTATGATGGAGGAGATGGATGGCAATAAGTTAAAGACAAAAATTACAGCAGAACGCATTGTATGGGATCCGGAGGCAGAAGTTTATATGTTGCATAAATATGCCAAGAGAGAGGTAGGCGCAGAAGGAGATGAAATAGAAAGAGCAGACAAGAAGGAACTGAAGTTAGATTTTGACTTAGATGATTTAACTCCTGTTGTTTATGCTGCTGAGACGATGCCCTTGCAACAGCTTAGAAACTTTATCGCTAAGGAGCAGGCAAGAGGATCATCGAATATAAATATCTATTTAGTCGTATTATACAAAAAGTACAGTGTACCTGTTTCTGCTTTTATTTTAACGATCATTGCTGTCTCTGTATCTTCTATGAAACGCAGAGGTGGGATGGGAATCAATTTAGCTATTGGTATCTCGTTAGCTTTTATATACGTGTTTTTTGACAAGGTATTTAGTGTTTTAGGAGAGGCATCGAGTATACCTCCTATTGTTGCTGTTTGGATACCAAACGTTGTATTTGCTATTTTAGGTTTATTTTTATTGAGAAATGCTCGCAGATAATATTAAGAGTTACTTCTACCTTCATATAATTGTCTTTATATGGGGTTTTACAGCGATTTTAGGTCAGTTAATTACTTTAAGTGCTTTGCCATTGGTATGGTATAGGATACTTATTGCAGTAATTACTTTGCTCGTTGTATTTGCATTTCGCAAGCAAACACTTCGCGTTAGCAAGAACAAATTGTTGCAGTTTTTAGCTGCAGGTGTTGTCATTGCCTTACATTGGCTCACTTTTTTTTGGGCAATTAAAGTTTCTAATATTTCTATTACGTTAGCTTGTTTGTCAACAGGAGCATTCTTTGCATCCTTGTTAGAACCCATATTTTACAAGCGAAAAATAGATTATATAGAGGTATTTCTCGGCTTAATTGTAATTGGTGCTTTGGTGTTAATTTTTAGTGTTAGCACTGAATATATTGAAGGGATAATATTGGGACTTGTAGCCGCTGCTCTTTCAAGTTTGTTTTCCATAATTAATGGTAAGTTAGTAAAAGATACAGCCGCGCCTATTATCACATTCTATGAAATGTTAGGAGGATTGTTGATTCTCAGTATTTTCTTAGCTGTGACAGGAGGCTTTACTTACGAATTTTTTCAAGTGAGTGAGATTGACTGGTTCTGGTTAGTGGTCTTAGGCGTGTTTTGTACAGCCTTTGCCTTTTTGGGATCAGTGTATATATTAAGAGATTTGAGTCCTTTTACAGTAATGCTCACGATTAATTTAGAGCCTGTATATGGAATTTTATTAGCATTGTTAATCTTTAAAGATGACGAGAAAATGAATGCGACTTTTTATTTTGCTGCCTCGTTAATTCTTTTGACAGTGATAATCAATGGTATTGTAAAAAATAGAAAAAGAAGAAAACTTGCAGTGAAATAGGTGTTCTATTAGTAGAAACTTATATCTTTGTAAATCATAATTGAAACTAAAACCTATTCATAAATGGAATATTTAGATTTTGAACTTCCAATTAAAGATCTTGAGGAGCAATTAGTAAAATGTACGTTGATCGGTGAAGAGTCAGAGGTAGATGTAACGAGTACTTGTAAGCAAATTGAGAAGAAACTTGCTGAAACGAAAAAGAATATATATAAGAACTTAACGCCTTGGCAAAGAGTTCAATTATCAAGACATCCAAATAGACCTTACACAATGGATTATATCAAAGCACTATGTGGAGATACTTTCCTTGAATTGTTTGGAGATCGCAATGTAAAAGACGATAAAGCAATGATCGGTGGTCTTGGAAAGATTGGTAATCAAAGTTATATGTTCGTTGGGCAGCAAAAAGGATATAACACGAAGACAAGACAATACCGCAATTTCGGTATGGCTAATCCAGAAGGTTATAGAAAAGCATTGAGATTAATGCAAATGGCTGAGAAGTTTAATATTCCAGTGGTTACATTAATCGATACTCCGGGAGCATATCCAGGATTAGAAGCTGAAGAAAGAGGACAAGGAGAGGCAATTGCGAGAAATATCTATGAGATGTTCCGTATCAAAGTGCCGATTATTTGTTTGATTATTGGTGAAGGAGCTTCTGGTGGAGCTTTGGGAATTGGTGTAGGAGATAAAGTTACTATGCTTGAGAATACTTGGTATTCTGTAATTTCGCCTGAGTCATGTTCTTCTATTTTGTGGAGAAGCTGGGAGTATAAAGAGCAAGCAGCAGAAGCACTGAAGTTAACTTCATTTGACATGAAGAAAAACAAATTAGTAGATGATGTTATTGCTGAACCTCTTGGAGGTGCACACTCAGACAGAGAGGCTACATTCAAGTCAGTAAAAGAATACATTGAGAAATCATATGCTGAGTTGAGTAAATTGTCAGTTGATAAATTACTTGATAAACGCATGGAAAAATATTTTGAAATGGGAGAATACAAAGATTAGTACTCTTTCTATTTTTATAAACAATTTAATCCGAGATACTGTCTCGGATTTTTTTTATTATCAACAGTTTTGTTTGAGTTGTTGATATTATGTGCTCAAAAAAATGATTTATTAATCTTTAAAAAAGGTGTATTTTCGCAATATGGAACAAGCAAAAGATATACGACCAATGAAATCTTTTTCTAAAGATGTGATTGCTTTAGAGAAAGGAAAATTACCGCCTCAAGCAATTGATTTGGAAGAGGCAGTATTGGGAGCAATGATGATTGATAAGAAGGGAATTGATGAGGTAATCGATATTCTTCAACCTGAAGCTTTTTACAAAGAGGCGCATAAGTATATTTTTGAAGCAATTGATCAATTATTTGTGAGTAATCAACCTATTGACTTACTTACTGTGTCAACGCAATTGAGAACTAATGGCAAATTAGACTTGGTTGGAGGGGACTATTATTTGGTTGGGTTAACGCAGCGTATTACTTCTTCAGCTCATATTGAGTTTCACTCGAGAATCATTCTTCAGAAATTCATTCAACGCAGTTTGATTCGCATTTCTAATGAAATTATCGAGGATGCATACGATGAGACCAGCGATGTTTTTGACTTATTGGATAAAGCTGAGGCAAAACTGTATGAAGTGACCCAAGGTAATATTAAAAAGAGTTCTGAAACAGCGCAGTCTTTAGTCGCTCAAGCTAAAAAGCGAATAGAGGAGATCAGTACGAAAGAAGGTTTAAGTGGTATACCTACCGGTTTTCACAAATTAGATGATTTGACTTCTGGATGGCAACCAAGTGACTTGATTATTATTGCCGCTCGTCCAGGTATGGGTAAAACGGCATTTGTATTGTCGATGGCTCGTAATATTGCAATAGATTCTGGTGCTGGTGTGGCTTTCTTCTCTTTGGAGATGTCTTCGGTACAGTTGATCACTCGTTTGATATCTTCAGAAACAGGGCTATCTTCTGAGAAATTGAGAACGGGTAAATTAGAAACTCATGAATGGGAGCAATTAAACGTGAAAGTGAAAGATCTGGAACGCGCTCCATTGTATATAGATGATACTCCTTCCTTGTCTATCTTTGATTTACGTGCCAAAGCAAGGCGTTTAGCTTCGCAGCATGGTATCAAGTTGATTATTATTGACTATTTACAGTTGATGACCGCCGGAGGTAATCAAAAAGGGGGAGGAAACCGTGAACAGGAGATTTCGACTATTTCTCGAAACTTGAAAGCTTTGGCGAAGGAGTTAGATATCCCTGTAATAGCCTTATCTCAGTTGTCCCGTGCGGTGGAGACAAGGGGGACTTCAAAGCGTCCATTGTTATCGGATTTAAGGGAATCAGGTGCGATTGAGCAAGATGCGGATATTGTTTCGTTTATCTATCGTCCGGAGTATTATAAGATTGATGAATGGGATGATGAGTTAGGAGGGTCTACTACAGGGCAAGGAGAGTTTATTGTTGCGAAACACCGTAATGGTGGTCTGGATAATATTAGATTAAAGTTCTTAGGTCATTTTGGTAAATTTGACAATCTGGACAGTGATCTTTCATCTTCGGATGTTTTTGGCTCATCAATGAATACGAATGAGGGGTATGGTAACTCACGTAATTTTGCCAACAGTTTACCTCCTGCAGATGATGTTTTTGGAAGATCAAGTATAAATGATGACGATGTTCCGTTTTAAAAGACGTAGGATATAATCAATAAAAAAATCCTCATTCTATTTAGAATGAGGATTTTTTTATTGATTATATTGATCATTTACCCTTTGCCAATTGATGTACTTGAAATAGGTATCGATGTAATCACTTATGCTGTTTTCAAATTTAGTGTAATAGGAGTGTTCCCATAAATCTATTGCTAAAAGTGGTTTACCTAACTGGTATTCAGGCATCATTGGATTGATATTGTTATCGGTAGCAATCACTGATAATGTTTCTCCTTTTTTGACAAGCCAAACATAACCTGCTCCGTCTAATTCGTGTGCTTTGCTTTTTAAAAGCTTTTTAAAGTCATTTAAAGACCCAAAATTAGTGTTTATTGCTGTTGCTACGATTTGACTTGGTTCTGTGCTTTTAGGCGTCATAGATTGCCAAAATAGGTAGTGATTGTAATATATACCAGCTAATTTTTTGATTTGTTTATCATTGTTGTTAGCTTGTTTGACAATGTCTTCTATGCTCAAGTTTTCAAACTGTGTACCATGTATAGCGGAATTTAGTTTGTTGGCATTGTCTAATTGAACTACTGCATAATGCGTATATAAATCTTCAGCACTAAATAATTCGGGTAACTCGTTGAATTGATAGCTTAATTTTGGCATATCAAATGGTCCTTGCTTTGTTTTAATTGTAGCAGGATCGGGAAAATCTTTCTTTGGTATAATAAAAGATTCCCTTTCTGGAATTTCAACTTCGGTAAGTTTATTTTGATTATTACAGCTTAGTGTAAGTAATCCAAGTAGTATTAATGAATAGATTTTGTTATTCATCATCTTGAGGATTGTCTAATATTTGTTTAGCGAGCTTGATATATTCCTCCTTCGCTTGAGTAGCTGACAGATGGCTAATTTGTGTCCAAGCGTTGAATTTGAAAGCTTTTTTCAAATCAGTAGACATATCTTGAAAGTCTCTGTGACTTAAGCCATTGGTAGCTTGTTTGTAATAAGCATATATGCGCAACATAATATCTGGAGCAAGGTTTCTTGCCTCATTCGAGATGCGTATATATGCTTCGTGAAATTCTTTATCTAAAGTGTTCATCACTTATTTTCGTACAATTACTTTTTTCCTACAATTGATGTTATATTCCCTTTCGCTTTTTGGTTCAATACGACGTTAACATCAGTTCCCAAAGGTAAGTATAAATCTACACGCGAACCAAATTTAATAAACCCAGCATCTGTACCTTGAATTGCTTGATCACCAACTTTAGCATAGTTAACGATACGTTTCGCTAAAGCTCCAGCAATCTGTCTATACATGATTTCGCCATATACAGGGTTGTCTATAACAACAGTAGTTCTTTCGTTTTCTTCACTTGCTTTAGGATGCCATGCAACAAGATACTTACCTGCGTGGTATTTGCTGTATTTGATAATACCACTAAGTCCATATCTGGTAACGTGAACATTTATAGGAGACATAAAGATAGAAACCATCAGTCTTTTATCTTTAAAATACTCAGGCTCATATACTTCTTCAATAACTACAACTTTACCATCTACTGGAGCTAAAATTGTATCATCACAAGGTGTAATACCTCTATTAGGATTTCTGAAAAATTGTAAGATTAATAATAATAAAACAATGATTGTACACTGTACAACAATTCGAAGCCAATTAAAAGGTAAATAATCAGCAGCAAAAACTAATGCTATAGTTACTAGCATTGAGTAGAAAATAATTTTAGTTCCTTCCTTGTGAAACATGATTATAATATTTGAAAAATTATATACAAAAATGGTGCTACAAAAATAACACTATCAAGACGGTCTAATATACCGCCATGTCCTGGCATTATTGCCCCGCTATCTTTTACTCCTGCTTCTCTCTTGAATCGAGATTCCACTAAGTCTCCGATAGTTCCAAAAATTCCTACAAAAATAGCACTACTTATCCAAATAACGATAGAAAAGAAGTCAAAATATTGACTTAATATTATTCCTGCTAATATTGTAAATATAATTCCGCCTATAAATCCTTCTATTGTCTTTTTAGGAGATATTCTTTCAAATAATTTGTTTTTACCGAATTTTTTACCAACTATATAAGCAAAGGTGTCATTAGTCCATATCAGAATAAACATCCCTATTATGATTTGTGGTAGATATCCACTCTCTTTTGTTATAGGTAAAAAGAGTAAAGTGATAAAGGGTGCTATAATATATCCAAGGAATATAATTAGTTTAATAGGTAAAGAGCGATTAGGTTGTCTTTTAGAAAACAGTTCCGCCATTAAAGCTAAAAGCGTTAGAATCCCAAAAGTAGCTATCGCTATAGAGGGTAGAAGGTCTCTTTTCCAAAATACAATCGCTATTGCCAAAGCAGCAACAAACAAACAAAGTGACTTTGGTAGTTTAATAAGTTTTGAAAACTCAAATGCTCCTACAAGTAAGAAGAAGCTAAACAGAATTTCAAAGGCTAATTGATCAAATAGCGTTGCCCCTATTAATAAAGCTATATAGACTATTCCTGATATAGCACGAGTTAATGTTTCAGACATTTTATAAATCTTCTAAGAGGATTAAATATAAGTTTTTAGGTGTTCTTCCATAACTTAGGAAGTCACTTTCTACTGCGGAAGGCTTGAAGCAGTTAAAAGCAGTTATATTGCTTGGTAAAGAGCTTCCGTATTTTCTCTTTATTTCGCGTAGTCCATCACTCTTGGTTCGTGTGATCTGACTTGTTTTTGCTAATACTACAATATTGTAGGGTAGATGGTTTGCTTTATTGTCTTTTAGTTGTCTATCTGAGAATAAAATAGCGCCATCATCAGCGATTAAACTTTCGCAAGTGGTAAAAAAGAAGGCAGGATTGTTTACTTCATTATACTTGACATTGTTCTCTTTTAATAAATGATGTAGAGAACTTTCATAGGTTAGTGCTTTTTTCTCAAACCAATCATTTTCCAATAAAATATTGACGAATGTCTCAGCAAGCTCTTCATTAGTTTCACAATAGAGGAATTTACCTCCATTCTGTGTGAAGTTAATAGTGAATAACTCATCGACAGGAAGAATTTTCTCAGGAAGATATTGACCTCTCTCCTCAGTGTTCTTTTCCTCTTCAGGTGCTGGTGATTCGAAAACTTTAAATAATTTCTTGAAAAAACTCATACGAAAAGTATAGAGATAAAATAATACTACTAGTATTCAAAGATAAAAAAAAACTTAACTTAAAGCTTGCTTTAAGTTAAGTTTTTTAGTGTTTACGTTACCTAAGGGAGGTTTATACTTCAGCCTCAGGCGTTTTATCTGTATCTTCTTCTGTGATATCTTCGATTATCTCCTTGTCAAAAGGACGTTTTCCAAAGATATTCTCTAAGTCTTGTTTGAAAATAACCTCTTTTTCGCATAGTAAATCGGCTAATTGAATTAGTTTTTCTCTATTTTGACTTAGAATTTCAATTGCTCTTTGATATTGTCCTTCTATAAGCTTAGAAATCTCTTCATCGATTACCTTGGCTGTTTCTTCTGAATATGGTTTAGAAAAGTTGTATTCACTTTGTCCTGACGAATCGTAATAAGTGATATTACCTAATTTTTCATTTAATCCATAAACAGTTACCATAGCTTTTGCTTGCTTAGTAACCTTTTCAAGATCACTTAATGCTCCTGTTGATATTTTGTCAAAAATAATTTTCTCAGCAGCACGTCCACCCATTGTTGCACACATCTCATCTAACATTTGCTCTGTGCGAACGATTTGTCTTTCTGCAGGAAGGTACCAAGCAGCTCCTAAACTTTGACCTCTCGGAACAATAGTTACTTTTACTAATGGAGCAGCGTGTTCACACATCCAGCTTACAGTAGCGTGTCCAGCTTCGTGAATAGCAATTGCGTATTTTTCTTCTGGGCTGATAATTTTATTTTTCTTTTCAAGTCCTCCAATGATTCTGTCAACAGCATCTAAGAAGTCTTGCATATCTACTTGAGTTTTGTTTTTACGAGCAGCTGTTAAAGCAGCTTCATTACAAACGTTAGCGATATCAGCACCCGAAAAACCAGGTGTTTGTTTTGCTAAAAAGTCAATATCTAAGTTGTCTACTTTCTTGATGTTTCTCAAGTGAACATTGAATATAGCTTCTCTTTCTTTAACATCTGGTAAGTCTACGTAAATTTGTCTGTCAAAACGACCAGCACGTAAAAGGGCTTTGTCTAATATCTCAGCTCTGTTCGTCGCTGCTAAAACAATAACGTTTGTATGTGAACCAAAACCATCCATTTCAGTTAATAGTTGGTTTAAAGTGTTCTCTCTTTCGTCATTTGAACCAGAGAAATTGCTTTTACCTCTTGCACGTCCTACTGCATCAATCTCATCAATGAAGATGATAGCTGGTGCTTTTTCCTTTGCTTGTTTAAATAAGTCTCGCACTCTCGATGCTCCAACTCCTACAAACATTTCAACAAAGTCAGAACCTGATAAAGAGAAGAAAGGTACATTTGCTTCTCCTGCTACCGCTTTTGCCAATAGTGTTTTTCCTGTTCCAGGAGGTCCTACAAGTAAAGCTCCTTTAGGAATCTTTCCTCCGATGGATGTATATTTTTCAGGATTCTTAAGAAATTCTACTATTTCTACTATTTCATCTTTTGCACCTTCTAAACCAGCAACGTCCTTGAAACTAACTTTTATGCTGTTTTTTTCATCGAATAATTTAGCTTTTGACTTTCCAATTGAGAAGATTTGACCTCCTCCACCAGCGCCACCGCCACCAGTCATTCTTCTCATCATGAATAACCAGAATCCGATGATAATAACAATAGGCAAGAAGCTTATAAATAAGTCTCCCCAGTTACTTTCAGGTTCAGATTTATATTCTGTTAGTTTTTGCTCTTGTACAGCAACGTCTAATTTTTCTTGTAAGATTTTAGGATCACCAATATCAGTAATGAATTGAGGTCCCTTAGTTTCTTGACCAAGGATAGGTTTGCTTTGTGCGTTTTTGAATTCCTCGTTATTTTGCAATACATCAGATTTGATGTACACCTTTGCAGCACTGCGATTAAATTCGATTTTTTCTACATATCCCTTTTCTACGAATTCATATAGTTTGGAAAGACTTAATTCTTTAGTGTTTCCAAAACTGCTTCCTTTCGTCAGCAGTTGGATAACCAAAATTATCACCAGTATGCTACCATACAATAGCCAAGGGTTAAATTTTGATTTATTTTGGTTTGGTTTCATATTTCCTGCCATGAATGATAGTTTTTATTTAGTATTGGCTTGTAATAGTAGTGATTTTTGCATCTCCCCATAAGTTTTCTATGTTGTAAAACTCACGGATGTGTTTTTGGAACACATGTACCACTACATTCACATAGTCCATCAGAATCCATTCTGCATTGTCTTCACCTTCAACATGCCATGGTTTATCGTGTAATTCTTTCGATACAGTTTTTTGGATTGCACCTGAGATAGCGTTTACTTGTGTGTTTGAGTTACCGTCACAGATGATAAAATAATCGCATGGTGTATTGTCTATTTCTCTTAGATCTAAGATAGTAATGTTGTCTCCTTTTACCGCTTCAATTCCTTTTATTACGTTAGCAATTAGTTCGTCGTTGTTGATATTCTTCTCTGCCATTTAATTTTTATCTTATTTATTGCGATTAAATATATTTGTTTTATAATTTGGCTCCAAATATAATGAATCAGTTTAGATTTGTCTATAATTATTTTATATGAATGTTATCAAACTCGATGCCACAGCATCTACTAATACTTATTTAAAAGGTCTTTTAACTTCTTATGACTTAGATAATTTTACGGTTGTCAGTACTGAAAATCAATTTGCTGGTCGCGGTCAACGAGGAGAAGTTTGGTCCTCTGAAGTAGGTAGTAATCTTACTTTTAGTGTTTTAGTGCGTGATTTTTTGTTTGAGGTAGAGGATGTGTTTTGTTTAAATATTATTGCCGCTTTAGCTGTGCGATCGGCTGTCAAAAAAATATTTACTTTGGAATTAGATGTTAAATGGCCAAACGACATTTTGTCAGTAAATAGAAAAGTTGGCGGTATTTTAATTGAGAATATTTTTAAGGCAGAGGGAGCTATTACATCCATTGTAGGAATTGGATTGAATGTCAACCAAGTTCAGTTTACAGATTTAACTAAGGCAACATCTCTTGCATTGCTTTTGGGAAGGCAAATTGACAAGGATGCGCTTATGCTGAAGGTTGTGGAAGAGTTAGAGATGTATTGTCAGCGTCTGCAAAAAGGAGAAAAAGAAAACTTGTGGCAGGAATATCTTGATGTCTTGTATCGCAAAGGAATTCCTTCAGCATTTGAATTACCTACAGGCAAGAGGTTTATGGGGATGATTATCGGAGTGTCTATGTATGGTTTTCTTCAAGTTAAATTAGAGGATGACAGTGTGGAAGAATTTGGAGTTAAGGAAATAAAATTACTATACTAAAAAACAAAAAGAGCTGGTCATCTTGACCAGCTCTTTTTATTTTTCTTCTGATTGGAATTTGAGTGATATCGAATTCATGCAGTATCTTTCTCCAGTTGTTTCTTGGGGGCCGTCTGGAAATACATGGCCAAGATGACCATTGCAATTAGAGCAAACAACTTCCGTTCTAACCATTCCATGTGATAAATCTTTGATGTATTTGACAGATCCCTTTATGGCTTGGTCAAAAGAAGGCCATCCACAGTGTGAGTCAAATTTGGTGTTTGAATCAAAAAGCTTTTGGTTACAAGCTGCACAGTGATAGCTTCCTTTTTCATAAAAATCGTTGTATTCGCCTGTGAAAGGCCTTTCAGTCCCTTTCTGTCTCAATACAAAATATTCTTCAGGAGTAAGTATTTCTCTCCATTGTTCTTCTGATGTATTTTGGTTTTTTTCCATAGCATGCGTTTTAATTGGTTGATTTCCTTTGCAGTTCACAAAGCCAAAATTCAATAATAATAAAAGGACAAAGTACTTCATTAAGATTCTTTTTGAACAAATTGTAGAATGCGTTCAATCACTTTTTTATCTCCTAATATTTTTCTATGACCTAATTCTTTAGTAATCATCAGTTCGCTATTAGGGCTGTGTTTTTTGATTTGATAGGCTGCTTTGTAGTGAACATCAGCGTCATCTTCATCATGAATGATTAACAGCGGGATATTTACTTTTTCGGCTGCCAAATGCACGCAGTAACTCTGCATGGACTGCTTGAATTGAGATTCAAATCGCTCTTTTATCTTCGTAGAAATGATGGGTTTTAGTTCGATCTGTTGTACAAATTCGTCAATCACATCTTCAACCACATCACCACTGCCAATGACTACCGCTTTTTTTGCTTTCAAACCATCTTTTAGACAATTGATTGTTGTCATACCTCCTAAGGAATGACCTACGACCAAGTCAAATGGGCCAAATTGTTGTTCTACTTCGAAAGCAGAAGCCATGAACTCGGTTAAATTAGTTTTAGTCTTAGGTGATTTTCCATGGCCAGGCGCGTCAAAACTCACAATATCGTAGCCTTGTCGCATTAGCATATTTGCTATCGTTACCAATTGTGTTCCTCTTCCATTCCAACCGTGTATCAATAAGGCTTTTTTATCAGCTTGTTTGTTTGTACCATATTGATAAACACATATATCTTTTTTTAAAGCTTTTACTGTTATGACAGAACTAATGCTTTTGTCTAACATCTCTTTCTCTCTTTTTGGCGGCTTAAACTTTATTGGGGTAATAAATAGATTTTGTGCAAATCTCGTCGCCAATTTGATGGAGAAGAATTGTAATGTTTTAGCAGTCAGTATAATTCCTCTTGGAATCTCAAGGGACTGCTTTTGTTTTTGAGTTTCCATTGTTATGCTCTTGTTTGCTGTAAATGTACAAAATTTTAATGCTATGCTTACCTAATAAAAATAGTAAATCGCAATTTTCGTATTTTATATTTTAAAATGTTCTCGGAGTGTTTGCAAACATTTCTATTGTAGTATAAGGCCTTTTCTTTAATGCTTTTAGACGTTAATTATTTGGTTAATAGTACAGATGTCATCACTGATTTAGTTGATTTATCTGAGGTAGATAAGTAATGGTTTTTACTTATTTAGCCAAGATTATTCCTTTGAGGTTTAGTTATATTTACGCAAGTTCAATGTGTTCTGTAGGTTAGTCATATTACTTAGATTTTGACTGTGTTTTTTTGTAATGTACTTATTGTCATTTGATTAATTTAGTAGGAGACTTTTTTATAGTTTTAGAATTATCCCTAGATTAGATATGGATATTTATTATAATTTTGACAAAAAAAACTTACAATATGAGAAAAACAGCTATTTTACTATTAAGTGGTTTATTGTTGGGAGCTTGTGCTACCAATCCTTTTTCAGGAAAAAGTACTTTAGCTTTAACCCCAAATTCACAATTATTTCCAATGTCTTTTCAGCAATATGATGATTTCTTGAAAGAGCACAAGGCTATTACTGGTACTCAAGATGCGAAGCGAATTGAAGATATAGGAAAAAAGATAAAAGGTGCTGCAGAGAAGTGGTTAAATGCGAATGGACATAAGGATTATTTAAAAGATTATCAGTGGGAGTACAACCTTGTAGACAACGATGAGTATAATGCTTGGTGTATGCCTGGTGGTAAAATAGTTTTTTATACTGGTATTTTGCCAATTTGTAAGACAGATGCAGGAATTGCTGTTGTAATGGGACACGAGGTAGCTCACGCATTAGCAAATCACGGCCAACAGCGCATGAGTAATGCAATGTTACAGCAATTGGGTGCGGTAGGCTTAGATGTTTTAACGCAAAAATCAAACCCTCAGGCTAAGCAAATGTGGGCTGCAGCTTATGGATATGGAACACAATACGGGGTAATGTTACCGTTTAGTCGCTCGAACGAAAGTGAAGCTGATAAAATCGGTTTAACGTTAATGGCTATTGCGGGATATAATCCTGAAGAAGCTGTTGCATTTTGGTCGCGAATGGCTGAAAAAACAGGAGGAGGTGATGGATCTTCTTTCACGAGCACTCACCCAAGTAATAAAGAGCGAATCGATCAATTGCGCAAATTGATTCCCGAGGCGAAAGCTGAGGCAGCAAAATATGGCATTTCTTTCAATTAATATATTTGCATAAGAGCTATCCAAGTGGATAGCTCTTTTTCTTATATTTACACTCTATGAAAAACTTTGTTAAAGGAGATAAGAAAACGCTAACTGCTTGGGCTTTTTACGATTGGGCTAACTCCGTGTATGCTTTGGTTATATCGTCGTCTATTTTTCCATTGTACTACGGTGCTCTTTTTAGAGAGTTAGGTGTAGATAGCTTTACCTTATTTGATACGGATATCAAAAGCGAGGCTATAATCAGCTATGTAACTGCTATAGGTTTTATGATTGTAGCATTTATATCTCCGATATTATCTGGTATTGCAGATTATTTGGGAACCAAGAAGTTCTTTATGAAACTCTTTTGTGGAATAGGTTCTATATCGTGTATGTTGTTGTATTTTTTTAGTTTAGACTACATGATTTTGAGTTTGTTGCTATACATGTTTGGTTTGATCGGTTTTTGGGGGAGTTTGGTCTTTTATAATTCCTATTTACCAGATATTGCCTTTGAAGATCAGCAGGATAAAATTAGTGCGAAAGGATATGCACTTGGTTATATAGGAAGTGTTATTTTACTGCTTATCAACCTTGCGTTGGTAATGCAAGCGGAAGTTTTAGGATTTGATTCTCCTTTACAAGCTATGCGATTTTCATTCATCTTAGTAGGTTTGTGGTGGATAGGGTTTAGTCTGTATACTTTTAAGTTTTTGCCTGATTTTAAGAATGGAAAGAAAATTACGCGTTCACTGTTCTTTAAGGGGTTTAGGGAATTGAAGAAAGTATGGCATCAACTGAGTGATCACAAGTCGTTGAAGAGGTACTTAGTGGCTTTTTTTGTCTATAGTATGGCAGTGCAGACTGTGATGATTATTGCAGCTTATTTTGGAGAGAAAGAAATAGCATGGGAGTCAGATAGTCAACGAACAACAGGATTGATAATTAGTATATTAGTTATTCAATTAGTTGCTGTCATTGGTGCAGTGCTAACTTCTAAACTTTCGTCAAAAATTGGAAATATATATACGTTATGTGCTTTAAATGCGTTATGGATAATAATATGTGTTTATGCATACACCATTGTTAGTCCAAATGAATTTTATATAGCTGCTGCTGCAGTAGGTTTGGTTATGGGAGGGATTCAGTCTTTATCGCGTTCAACGTATTCAAAGATGTTACCCAAAACCACTGATACAACATCCTTTTTTAGTTTCTATGATGTTACAGAAAAAATAGGAATTGTACTGGGGATGTCTATGTATGGTTTAGTTAGTGATCTGACAGGCAAAATGCAGAATGCTATACTTTTTTTAATTATCTTCTTTGCGATAGGTTTCGTTTTATTATTGAGGGTGCCTAATAAGTCAAATCAGATAGGATAAAAAAAATTATAATTATTGACGAATAAACTCTACTTTTAAATATTATTTTAAAAATTACTATGAATAAATTAAATAAACTAACTGTTATCTGTTTGACGCTTTTCTTAGGGATATTTGCTATTTCATGTGACAATGAGTCTGTTGATCCTTTGTTAGATAATAGCAAGAAAGTTGGAAAGCCAGTGGTCTATGTCAATACGGATGGTGTAGAAGATTTTTTTAGAGAAAACGTTGTAGCAAAGATCAATGCAAAAGGCGAAATGCACTTTACCTTAGATGCTGTGAAAGGTGAAAAAAAGGATGTGTTGACTATTATGACTAAGACTTTTAAACAGGGTAATTTTCCAACAAATGCTAATAGATCTACTTATTTAGATAGAGAAAATAATCAATATTTTAGTACGATAGATATTGATAGACCGACTTATATCACTGGATTTGTAACGATTGATTTTATTAATCGCTCGGCTCGAGTTGTAAGTGGTAGTTTTGATATGCGAATGATTCCCGTTAAACCAGAAGGAGAAGATGCTACTGTAGATCCGAGTATTCGCTCTTTTCAAGTAAAAGGTACTTTTGAAAATGTTCCTTATGAACGTGAAGAATCTGAGTATGTAGATGCGCAAATAGATGGAGCTGAATTTAGAAATACAAATGCAACTCTTGAGGAGAACGATACTAATTACATTGTAATGGGAGTTGGACGCGATAATGTAGATCAAGTACTACACTTTACATTTCCAAAAGAAAGAGCAGTTGTAGGGGAAGTAATCAAAATGTCAGAAGAAGGAGTAGATGCATATTATTTTTCTGAGTTTGGGATAAAATATACCTTAGATAAAGAAGATAAAGAAGATGAAGCGATGCTGAAAGATGCTCAAATTGAAATAGAGGAGGTTGAGAAGTTTATTGAAAAAGTTGATGGTACAGAGGTTGAAAGAACTGTTTTGAAAGGAAGTTTTGATATGAAACTCAAAGGGGTAGATGAGGAAAAAAGAATTATTCAAGTTAAGTATGGTACTTTTAAGGTTAGTAAAAAATAGATCTAAAATATAATTGTTTAAAAAATCTCTATTCTTTAATAGAGATTTTTTTTTATGGCATAAAGATTGTCCTTACTACTGTGAATAATAAATAATATATTTGTTAATCTATTGGATATGTGTGCTTTGTATTAGGTAAAGTAAAGTTTGAAAAACACATAAGAAAAGAATTAACTGACAAAATGACGTAAAATAAAATATGGCGAATCAAAAGATTATTACATTAGACAATTTGTCGTTACAAGATATTGTGGAGGGCGAATCAGAGTTTATTCCATTATTAAGTTCTGAGGACGAGGAGGAAATGAACAAAGAAGTATTGCCTAAAGAATTGCCAATATTGCCTTTAAGAAACATGGTATTGTTTCCAGGAGTGGTAATACCAATAACTGCTGGTAGGGATAAATCTATTGAGTTACTTAACGTAGCTAACAAAGGAGATAAAACAATTGGGGTAGTAGGTCAAATTGACGAAAGTACAGAAGACCCTACATTTGAAGATATTTACCACGAAGGGACCGTAGCTAAAATTTTGAAGGTATTGAAATTGCCTGATGGAAATGTTACTGTTATTCTACAAGGTAAAAAGCGATTTGACATTCTTGAGATGGTTCAAACTGAACCTTTCTTAAAGGCTACTGTAGCTGAACGTGTAGAAAGTAGACCAATTGAAGATGATTCAGAGTTTGACGCTATTGTCGATTCTATTAAAGAAATTGCAGTAGAGATTATTAAGGAAAGTCCAAATATTCCAAGCGAAGCTTCTTTTGCAATCGAAAATATTGAAAGTCAATCATTCTTAATCAATTTTGTTTCTTCTAACATGAATTTAACTGTAGAAGATAAGCAGAAATTATTGAGAATAAACGATTTAAAAGATCGCGCGTTTGAAACTCTTAAGTTGATGAATGTTGAGCTTCAGAAGCTGGAATTGAGAAATAACATTCAGACGAAAGTTAGAATAGATTTAGATCAACAGCAAAAGGAATACTTCTTACATCAACAAATGAAAACAATTCAAGAAGAACTTGGTGGGTTTTCAAATGAAGAGGAGTTTGAAGATATGCGCAAGAAGGCTTTATTGAAAAAATGGCCTAAAGAAGCAAAAGAGCGTTTTGATAAAGAATTGTTGAAGTTTCAACGCATGAATCCTCAAGTAGCTGAGTTTGGTATTCAACGTAATTACCTTGAACTGTTCTTGGAGTTGCCTTGGAATAGTTATTCGAAAGACAATTTTGATTTAAAGAATGCACAGAAGGTATTAGACAAAGATCATTACGGTATAGAGGATGTTAAGAAGCGCGTACTTGAGCACATGGCGGTGTTAAAACTACGCAATGATTTAAAATCTCCTATTTTGTGTTTATATGGTCCTCCAGGAGTAGGTAAAACCTCTATTGGGAAGTCTATCGCAGATGCGTTAGGGAGAGAGTACGTTCGTATATCACTTGGTGGATTGAGAGATGAAGCAGAGATTAGAGGGCACAGAAAAACGTATATTGGTGCTATGCCAGGGCGTATTATTCAGAGTATAAAGAAGGCAAAAACATCAAATCCAGTATTCTTATTGGACGAGATTGACAAGTTATCTGTAGGGAACAATGGTGATCCGTCTTCGGCTTTATTAGAGGTTTTAGATCCTGAGCAAAACTCAGATTTCTATGATAATTTCTTAGAAATGGGATATGATTTATCTAAGGTTATGTTTATCGCTACGTCTAATAATCTCTCTACGATACAACCAGCATTGCGAGATCGTATGGAAATCATCGAAATGAATGGATATACTGTGGAGGAAAAAGTGGAGATAGGAAGACAACATTTGTTGCCGAAACAATTGAAAGAGCATGGTTTAGGTGAGAAAGATATTGCGATTGGCAAAAAGCAAATGGAGTATATTGTTTCTCGATATACCAGAGAATCTGGAGTTCGTGGGTTAGATAAGCAGTTGGCGCATGTGGCAAGAGGAATTGCTAAAGCTGTAGTAATGGAGGAAGAGTTCAATAAGAAGCTAACTGAAGCTGATATCGAAAAGATCTTAGGAACGCCGAGATTTGACAGTGATAAATATGAGAATAACGATGTTGCCGGTGTAGTAACAGGACTTGCGTGGACAAGTGTAGGAGGAGATATTTTATACATTGAGTCTCTGGTTTCAAAAGGAAAAGGAGGTTTAAGTATTACAGGTAACTTAGGTAATGTTATGAAAGAGTCTGCAACTATTGCTTTAGAGTATATCAAAGCACATGCAGATGAGTTAGGTATTGCCCAAGATGTGTTAGACCATTATAAAATTCACATCCACGTACCTGAAGGAGCTACGCCAAAAGATGGACCAAGTGCGGGAATCACAATGTTGACCTCAATGGTATCTTCTTTAACACAGAAAAAAGTGAAGAAGAATTTAGCCATGACAGGTGAGATAACTTTGAGAGGTAAGGTCTTACCTGTAGGAGGAATCAAAGAGAAGATTTTAGCTGCAAAAAGAGCAAATATCAAAGAGATTATCTTGTGTAAAGAGAATAAGAAGGATATCGATGAAATTAAAGAAGATTATCTCAAAGGCCTTACTTTTCACTATGTAGATAAGATGCATGAAGTATTAGATATCGCTATAACGAACCAGAAAGTGAAAAACTTTAAGACTTTTAAAGTTGAGAAGGAGAGCAAGCAAGATTAAATAATTATTTTGTAAATAATGAATTGAATAAAAAAACACAACTTAACGGTTGTGTTTTTTTGTTTTATATGGTTTGTTGTTCACTTTATTATTTCTGTTTCGAAGTAGTGAGTTGGGAGGAAAGAACATTTTTTGTTCTGTGATTTTGTGATTTTTAGTTGTTTTTCATTAGAGATGATTGCATTTAAACAGTTTGTTTTTTGAAACTATAGCAAATAGCTTGCTTATAATTGCCTATATCTTTTGATAGTTCGAAGTGTTTTAAAGGATAAATTGAAAAATCAATAAAATTAATCTCAATTGAGATTAATCATAATTTGTAGGTTGTAGAAAATGTACCTTTGTGTGGAAACATAGTTATGATAGGTGTTTAGCGCTCTATCTTGTTGAATTAACTATCTTGAGGCTTTGTGCTATTTCTATTTTAGAAAAAAGTACAGTCGAATAAGGTATATTCAGTAAATAGAATTATGTTTGACTTATTTATTTTTTGAATTAATTATTAAATTTTCAGTTTTGAAAAAAATCACGATAGCGATTGATGGTTTTTCTTCTACGGGGAAAAGCACATTGGCAAAAGCAATTGCAAAAACACTTGGATATGTATATATAGATACTGGAGCGATGTATCGTGCCATAACTCTATTTGCAATGCGAAAAGGATATATTGATACAAAGCATTTTGATGGAGAGAAATTAGTAGAGGCTTTAGATGAAATAGACGTACACTTTGAGTACAATGGAGAGCGTGGTTTTGCGGAAGTATATTTGAATGGGGAGAATGTAGAAGATTTAGTAAGAACCCTTGAGGTTTCACAATTTGTTAGTCAAATTGCAGAAGTAAAGGAAGTGAGAAAAAAATTGGTCCAACAGCAACAAAATTTAGGGAAAGCTAAAGGAGTTGTAATGGATGGGCGCGATATTGGAACTGTTGTGTTTCCAGATGCAGAGTTGAAGATTTTTATGAATGCTTCAGCAGATGTAAGAGCACAAAGACGATTTGATGAACTTGTAGTTAAAGATGCTACAATTCAATATGCTGATGTATATAAAAATGTAGTTGAGCGAGATCACATAGATACAACTCGCAAAGATTCTCCATTAGTGAAAGCAGAGGATGCAATAGAGATTGATAACTCAAATTTAACTAGAGAAGAACAATATGATATTCTTTTAAAATTAGTAGATGAACGTGTTAAATAAGGTAAGTAAAAACTATTTTTAAAGATATATTATCTGTAAATTTGTTAATGTAGTTTAAAGAGATTAGGTTATGAATATAAAATCAAAATTGACTATAATGAGTTTCCTGGAGTTTGCAGTTTGGGGAGCTTATTTAACGTCTATGGGGAATTACTTAGGATCTATAGGATTAGGTCCTGAGATTGGATTGTTTTACGCAGTTCAAGGTATTGTTTCTATTTTTATGCCAGCAATTATGGGGATTGTAGCTGATAGATGGATACCTGTACAACGACTGTTGGGAATTAATCACTTACTAGCTGCAATATTCATGTTTGCTACTGGATATTATGGGTTTACAGCGGGGGCTGATGTAAACTTTACTACTATCTTTAGCTTGTATACTGCTAGTGTGGCATTCTTTATGCCGACTATTGCCTTATCCAATTCTGCTGCTTATACTATACTTAAGCACAATCATATGGATACAATTAAGACCTTCCCACCTATACGAACATTTGGGACTATTGGGTTTATATGTGCAATGTTGTTTGTTAACTTCTTTGGGTTCAAAGATGGAGTTCTTGGATTTAACTTTTCTAATGATTTAGCGTTTGCAAGCTTTCAGACGAGTTACCACCAGTTTTATATATCGGCGATATTTGGTGTGATTTTGTTCTTATATAGTTTTGTATTGCCTAACTGTCCGATTAATAAGAGCGATAAGAAATTGTCTTTATCAGATGCCTTAGGACTAAAAGCATTTAGCTTGTTTAAGCAAAAGAAAATGGCAATATTCTTTATCTTCTCGATGTTACTTGGGGTATCATTGCAGATTACAAACGGGTATGCCAATCCTTTTATTTCTACTTTTAAAGACATGGATGTCTATGCAAATTCATGGGGAGCAAATAATGCAAATGCATTAATTTCGCTTTCTCAAGTTTCAGAGACTCTTTGTATCTTACTTATTCCATATTTCTTGAAGCGATTTGGTATAAAAGTAGTTATGTTGATGTCTATGTTTGCATGGGTACTTCGCTTTGGGTTCTTCGGATTAGGAGATCCTGGAAGTGGTGTATGGATGTTTATTATCTCGATGATCGTTTACGGTATTGCTTTCGACTTCTTTAATGTATCAGGTTCACTTTATGTAGATAATGAGACAGGTGAAGATATTCGATCTTCTGCTCAAGGTGTGTTTATGATGATGACAAATGGATTTGGAGCTACTATCGGTATGTTAATCGCAAGAGAAGTTGTAAATCACTATGTTTACAGTCAAACTGATTTAGCATTACAATTAGAAGGATGGAGACATTCATGGTTGATATTCGCAGCCTATGCTTTGGTTGTAACAATCTTGTTTGCTATTCTGTTTAAGTACAAACACAAACCTGAGAATGTAGAGAATCTAAAACGTTAGTGTTTTAAATATATTTATATAAACCAAAAAAAGAGGCTGTCTAAAAAGCCTAAAAAACAAAACCCCGTCTAAAAAAGGCGGGGTTTTTTCATTGTTTGTCCTCAAAAATAATTATCTTCAAGGTGCAA
>NZ_WSPP01000321.1:0-748 GCF_009767705.1 Myroides sp. LoEW2-1
TGAATTTTATACAAGAGTAAATGCTAATGGAATAGATTTGAATCGAGATTCAATAGATTTGAAAGAACCAGAAAGTAGAATTCTTCGAAAAAGTATAGAGGATTTCAAACCTAATTTTGCATTTAATCTACATGATCAAAGAACTATTTTTGGAGTGGGTTCAAGTAATCTACCAGCTACTATTTCTTTCTTGTCACCAGCATATAATTTTGAGCGCGATATTAATTCATATAGGGAAGTAGCTATGAAGTTGATTGCTGCTGTCAAAGATAAATTAGAAAGAGATCTTCCTGGTCAGGTAGGTAGATTTGATGATAGTTTTAATATTAATTGCATAGGTGATTATTGTCAGACACTCAATATACCAACTGTGTTATTTGAAGCAGGGCATTATCAAGGAGATTATGATCGAGAGCAAACGAGAATGTTTGTATTTAAATCTTTGTTGTATATGCTTGATGGAATAGCTACTCAATCATATTTTAACTATACTATTGAAGATTATTTTCAAATCCCAGAAAATGAGAAAAACTTTTGTGATGTAGCTTTAACCAATGTAGTCTTTAGTGATTCTGGTGAAAGTTATATTGTGAATATTCAATTTTTAGAAGAATTAGAGGAGGAAAAAGTTAAATTTTGCCCCATTGTTGTGGATATTAATAAAAAACAAAGTAAATTTGTGCATCTTTCAATAAATAAAGTTTTTTACTTTAAAAAAAGTAGTAGATTTATGATAGAGATGTTGAAT
>NZ_WSPP01000322.1:0-1525 GCF_009767705.1 Myroides sp. LoEW2-1
AAAAGAAGACAGTTGTATAATCAACAAAAATTAATAAATTTATAACTAAAACACTATCTTATGCTTACGTCCTAAAAGTCTACATTAGTTTGAAGACATACAGTGTGCTCTACTTATTTTTGAAATGATGTTTTAAGGTTTTATCCTTCCATTTTTTATCGAATGTTGACTGTTTCTCCTTGCGTTCGTTAAAAGTAAATTATTGACATGATATTCGATACAAATTGATTCATAACTTGAGTCAAACTCACGTTATTGATATTGGTATAGGAGTGTAATTAGTTGAAGGGCAGTGCGTGTAGAGAAAATAGAAAATAAAAAAAAGCCTTCAGAAAGGTGAAGGCTCTTTAAGCTAAACTATGGAAGTTTATATTTTGAATGAAATTACTATTGAAGTTCTAACTCTTTTTTCTTGAAGATTAGACTGCTGTTCATCAGTACAATAGCTGATAAGATTAGCAAAATACCAACCCATTGTATTAGAATTACTTTTTCACCTAAAACTAAGAAAGCTACAGTAACTGACGCAGGTAGTTCTAAGGATGAGATAATACTTCCTAATCCTACACCTGTCAACGGGAATCCCATATTCAAGAACATTGGCGGTAATACGGTACCAAATAAAGCTAATACAATTCCCCAACCGTAGAAGATACTCCAGTCGAAATCCCTGATACCATCTGTGTTTTGAGAAAATTGAAGGTAAAAGTCCTTCATAAACTCAAAGTTATTTGGCCCAATTTGAGTGACAAATACAAAGATAGTTATGATTATAGCAGCTCCAGTAAGCATACACATACTGCGTTTTGTGGCAGGTAAGTGATTTGCAATACGAC
This sequence comes from Myroides sp. LoEW2-1, assembly GCF_009767705.1. Lineage (NCBI taxonomy): Bacteria > Pseudomonadati > Bacteroidota > Flavobacteriia > Flavobacteriales > Flavobacteriaceae > Myroides > Myroides sp. LoEW2-1. The sequence goes on from NZ_WSPP01000322.1 coordinate 837, forward strand.
CAGAGGCAAACATTGTTGTAGCAAACGAACACGATGCTAAGAAGCCAAATATTACTCCTCTAATATCTAACTCAATCTTACTTGCCATGATATTCGTAGCTAAGACAGTACCAAATAGAATTAATGCTATAGCAACCAATTTTGTCAAATTTGGAAATGTTTTGGTAGCTATACTATCTAACACTACTCCAATCCATACAGATTGCATTAAGAGAACAACGGCAATTGACGCGTCGATATAACTTACAGCCATATAATATAAAACAGAAGTGAATCCCATGGAAGTTCCTGCTAATATTAAACTGCGTACGTTTTTAGAGGTAGCTTTTGGTTCATCTGCTTTCTTTTTGCGAAACAAGTGAATCAAGGATACACATAGCAGACCAAGTAGTACCTGAGAATATGTTACTTCAGCAGTGGTAAATCCACTCTTATATGCAAGTTTTACAAATGAAGCAAGCATACCGAAACTTGAAGCTCCTAAAGCGACTAAGAAGACTCCTTTTACTACATTATTTTGTTCTTTCATCTTTTTCTATTTTGCTTAACAAAGGTAGTTAATATTTTTTGAGCGATATAGGACAAATGTCTATATAGTACCTATCAAATAGTAATTGAAAATTGTGGCAGTTTAGGGAACGGGGAATGGGGAACGGGGAACAGGGACGGGGAACAGGGACGGGGAATGG
>NZ_WSPP01000323.1:0-9484 GCF_009767705.1 Myroides sp. LoEW2-1
CAATAAAGTTTTTTGCTTTTATACATATATTCCTACCAGATTATTCTTCTAAGCATCTATTCTTTATTCTCATTTAGATAATTCATATTTATCGATACGAGAAGAATATAAAACAGCACCACAATCTGGTCTTCTTTTCCTATCTACAAGTTATTTGACTAGCTGAAACTAGCACACTACTTATAATATGTTTAACAGTTTGAGTTCTGTTTACCCATTAAGTATTCTGACACAGTGCAGATCGCTTAATACTAACTCAAGGATTAGATAATTATAAAATACAAATATTTATGGCAGACTCTTTTTCTAAGAAAGAAAAGATTAAAAAGAAGTTACAAAAACAAAAAGAAAAGGCTGAACGCAGAGAAGACCGAAAAACCAACAACAACAAAGGTAAGGACTTAGAGGATATGCTTGTTTATGTAGATTATTTAGGAAACTTAACAGACATCCCACCTGATCAGCAAGAAAAGGAAAGAGAGAAAACTAAACAACCTAAGAACCAAACAACAGAGTTCAAAGGAATAATAACCTTTATAAGTGAGAAAGGATTTGGATTTATCACTGAAGAAGGAACAAAAGAAAACGTGTTTATTCACAGTAATGATGTAGGTTTCCCACTGCAAAAAGGAGAGCTAATATCTTATCAGAAAGAAGAAAACGCTAAAGGTATTAGAGCTGTGAAAGTGCAGAAAATACAATAAACTGTTTATTACAATTTTTAAATATTTACATCATGCAAGAAGGAAAAGTAAAATTCTTCAATGAAACAAAAGGTTTTGGATTCATCACTCCAAGTAACGGAGGAGACGATATTTTCGTACATACTACAGGTTTAGTTGACCGTATCCGTGAAAACGACGAGGTTACTTACGAAGTAGAGAATGGAAGAAAAGGACTTAACGCAGTTAATGTTCGTAGAGCTTAATTACCCGTTTTAATTTAGCTCTTCTCTTAAAAGAGAATTACGCAATTACTTAAAAAGTATGAAGTTTTGACTTCATACTTTTTTTTGTTTGTTCTTGATGTAAAAAAAGTGCACTTTAAAGTGCACTTTTTTTATACTAACATACTTGCTATACTATAACTTACCTTGGATCATACAAAAGTCATCTAATACCATACTTTCCAAGTTTAATCACAATTACAATTTAGCAATAAAATCAACTATACGTTTACAAGCTTGCCCATCACCATAAGGGTTATGTAATTCTGACATTGCTGTATAATATTGCTTATCAAGTAACAATTTTGTTGCTTGGTTAACTATTAACTCTTTGTCTGTTCCCACCAAAACAACTGTACCAGCCTCTACAGCCTCAGGTCTTTCAGTTGTTTCACGCATTACAAGTACAGGTTTTCCTAAGCTTGGTGCTTCTTCTTGAACTCCACCACTATCAGTGATAATCAAATAACTTTGATTCATTAACCAAACAAAAGAGGGATAAGCTAATGGATTTATCAACTGTATATTTTCAATATCAGATAAAATTTTATAAACTGGTTCTTTCACATTCGGATTCAAATGCACTGGATAAATAATCTGCACATTATCATGTGCTATTGCAATTTCCTTTAAAGCTTCACAAATACGTATAAATCCATCTCCGTGATTTTCACGTCTATGTCCTGTTACTAATATTAATTTTTTATTGAAATTGACAATTTGCTTTAGATACTCAATTTCTTGAATTTCTACATCCTCTACTCGATCCACACTATCTAAAAGTGCATCAATAACAGTATTACCAGTAACTAGAATATCTTCCTGACTTATATTCTCTTTAATTAAATTCTCTTTTGAAGCATTTGTCGGAGCAAAATGATAATCTGCAACGCGCCCTGTAATCTGTCTATTAATCTCCTCTGGAAAAGGAGCACGTTTATTATGAGTTCGCAATCCTGCCTCTACATGACATACTTTAGCACCACTATAAAAAGCAGCAATACTCCCAGCCATAGTAGTAGTTGTATCGCCATGTACATAAACGTAGTCAGGTTCAAAATCTTCTAATATTGGCTTTAAACCAGTAATAATTTCACCTGTCAAAGAATACAGGTTTTGATTGGGTTTCATCAAATTTAAATCATACTCTGGTTCAATTCCAAAAAAAGACAAAACTTGATCAAGCATTTCTCTATGCTGTGCTGTTACACAAACACGAGTATCGAACTCATCGCTACGCTTTTTAAATTCCTTTACTAAAGGCGCCATTTTAATCGCCTCAGGACGTGTACCAAATATTATTAAATTCTTTTTCATACTAATTTACATTTACTCTTTCATTAATACTCATAACTAATGAAAAGACAACAATTTATTTCAATAAACTGTTTTTAAATCGTTTAATCTTAAATAAAATACCATAAATAAAAACTTTATTAAACTTAGTCTTTCTAAAGCTTATACTATCTAAAGTACTAGATACTGCTCTATGATATAACTCATTACACGTGTGCTCTATGGTGTGGTACTGCTTAAAGTAGTTATAACATTCATTCTCAATCGCTGCTAATTTACCATTAGTTATCACGTCAATTACTTCATCGAAACTATGATTGTACACAACCTCTTTCTTATACTCATCTCCTACTGAATAACGCGTTGACTCATACAACCATCTAAATTGGTTATTCATCTGCATTTCTTCAAAAGACAAATCTACTAAGATAATAGCCTTCTTTAAGCTAGCGACCTCTAAAGTAGAGGTTCCCATCCCAAACATAACATCAATATTTTGATAAATAAAATCGTATAATTCAGCCCCAGTTACAACTCCATGAAAACAAATACTAACATTTCTTGGCAAACTCTCTTTCTCCACTAAGTAACGACATTCTCCATCCCCGATAATATGAAATATAAACTGTTGATCATGATTAGTTAAAGCACGAAGTTTTAAATGTCTTAAAACATTAATCAAAGGATTAACTTTTTCAATACACAACCTACCTAGCCATCCCAAATGAATTGTAGCTGTCGGTACCTTTTTAGATACAAGTGGTACTTGTTTCTCTAAACAGAAAATAGGTAAAAAATCTTCTTTATGCAATGAGAAGTTAAACTTATCTCTCTGATAGTCTACATTGGAACCATCCATAAAAACAACAGCATTATGATTTAATAAAGCATTAATATCAGAAGTAAAATCAGTATACTTAAATCTAGAGAACTTGCAGTAAGTCGCTACTCGCTCATACAATCCTGCTGGATGTATAGACCAAAACAAAATACTGTAATTGCCTTTCAAACTAATGTTGACCCAAAAAGCAGAGGAAAAAGGACAAATAACAATTTGATTCTCTTTTAATTTCACTTTCACCAAATCACTATAGACTATGAATTCAACACTCTTAGATCCACTCAGCTCTCGCGCTACAAACCCGTCAGCATAGTCAATATACTGAACTTTTAGATTCATTTGTTCTGCCATAAACAAAGCGCTACGCATAAATAAATACTCTGCACCACCAACAACCTTACTAGGATAAAAAAAAACAATAGTTTTGTTAAACTCTTCCATTTCTAAATAAATAGTCTTTAAAGTAGATACTCATAAACACAAAATAACCAATATAATTAAAGAAAAAAGCAAGTGTAGCACCTTTAACTCCGTAAATTGGAATCATGATATAAGATAAAACAACATATAAAACCGAAAAAATAATTTCTGTAATAATATAGACTTTAGTTAATGCTTTTGCTAACATCAAATAAGCCAACAAGAAAGCTGCAATTTTAAATATATCACCTAACAATTGCCACAAAAACAACTCTTCCATTATATAAAATTCAGGTGTATATAAAATCCTAATTACAAAAAACCTAAGTACATACATTATAAGACAACTAACTACCACTAAAGGCATTATAAGCTTAAAACCTTTATACAACTCGCGAGTGATATCCTCTCTATCAATAAGAGTAGATAACTTAGGCAAATAGTATGTACCTAAGGCTGTATTAATGATTAATAAGTAAGCATCAGAAACTCTTATCATACCTTGCCAAATACCAGCAGAATCAATCCCCATATTAACAGTCAACATATTTCTAATAAGAATTTGTGCTACAGGAACAGTCATTGCACTAACAATAGCCATAAGGCTATATCCACTTAATTTCTTCGCTATATCTCTATCATAAAGACTCCATTTAATTTCATGCACAATCAGTTTTTTCTTGTACACGATAAATAGAGACACGAAAAATATAGCAGTTTGTGACAATATCAATGCTAATAAAGCCCCTTCTATTTGAAAAAAGTAAACTAATACACATGTTAATACAAGTCCCAAAAGACTCCCTGCCATATTAACAATAGAATATATTTTTATTAATCCTTTTCCGTTTAATACAGATATTAATAAACTATTTAATGCATAAAAAACAATAGTAACACCCAAGACACGCACAATAGTTCCATACTGAGAAGTTGCAAAAATCAGTGTAGATAACCAGTTAGAAAGCGCCAATAGTAAAGCTCCTATTGCCAAAGAACACAATACAGAAATGCGGAACGAAGTACTAAAAAGCTTCTTACTTTTTTCTACATCATCTTGATATTCAGCAGTATACTTAACAACTCCTGTTTGAATAGCTCCATTGGCAAAGGCTAACACAATATTCAAGAAATTTCCAAAAGCTCCAATGGTTGCCACACCTGCAGCCCCTACAAACATAGCGACTATTTTTGTGGAAACAAATGCAGCAGTAGTCTTTACAATAGTAATTAATCCGGAATATAATGTTGTACTTATTAATTTCATTAAAACTTATTCAAACAATCAATAATATAAGCTACATCTTTATGTTCGATTACCTCGCTTATTGGCAGACTCAAAACTTGAGTATGAAGTAATTCACTAATAGGCAAATGCAATTCTTTCATCTCTTCGTATGCTTTTTGTTTATGAGGAGGAATTGGATAGTGAATTAAAGTTTGAATACCATTTTCTAAAAGGTAGTTTTGTAAAGCTTCACGTTGATTTGTTCGAATTACAAATAAGTGCCAAACATGAGCATCTATTTTCTCTACTTTAGGCAAAATAATCTTGCTGTTTTTAATTCCTGATAAATACATATTTGCTACGGCTCTACGCTTTTCTATTACAGTAGCTAATTTCCCTAACTTAATCTCTAAAAAAGCTGCATTCATCTCATCTAAACGACTGTTAACCCCTTTGTATAAGTTTTGATATTTTACATGTGATCCATAATTTAATAGCGCACGAATTACAGTTGCTAACTCATCATCATTAGTCGTTACAGCACCTGCATCTGCCAAGGCACCTAAGTTCTTACCTGGATAGAAACTATGTCCTGCTGCATCCCCAATTCCTCCAGATACTTTTCCATCTAACTGAGCTCCATGAGACTGAGCTCCATCTTCTATTACTTTAAGATTATGATTTTTTGCTATTGCATTAATGGCTTTCATATCGGCTAATTGTCCATATAAATGTACCACTAAGATAACTTTCGTTTTAGGTGTTATATGATTTTCTATTAGATTAGGATCCAAATTAAATGTATCCATATCAGGTTCTACTAATATTGGCACCAAATTATTAGCCGTAATAGATAGAATACTTGCTATATAAGTATTAGAAGGTACGATAACCTCATCTCCATCTTTTAATATCCCTAATTCTTTATATGCACGTAAAATTAACACTAAAGCATCTAATCCATTTGCTACTCCTATAGCATGCTTTACTCCACAGTATTTTGCATACGACTCTTCAAATGCTTTTACATTGTTACCTTGTAAGAACCAACCTGAATCTAAAGTTTGTTCAAAGGCTTGTTGAAAATCTGCTTTATACAGATTATTTATCTTTTGTAAATCTAAAAACTTAATCATATTCTCTATTTTGTTAATCAAATACTACTTTTCAGCAGGAGTAATTTCTCCTTCTGCCGAAATAAAACCTTTCAACTTAGCAGGATTTCCGTAATAAACACCAAAAGGTTCAACATCTTTAGTTACTACGCTACCTGCACCTATTAATGCCCCTTCACCAATTGTAATTCCACCTAGTAAAGTGCTGTTAGCTCCAATAGAACAACCTTTTTTCAAAACAGTTTGTTCAAATCGCAAAGGATACACCTTAGATCTGGGAATTAAATCATTTGTAAACGTTACATTAGGTCCAATAAAACAATTGTCCTCCACCTTTATACCATCCCATAGTTGAACACCAGATTTTACAGTTACATTATCTCCAACAACAACATCATTCTCAATAAAAACATTACAATTTATATTGCAATTTTTGCCAATTTCAGCCTGTTTCAAAACAACTACGAATTGCCAAATTTGTGTACCTTCTCCGATATTAACACTTTGCACATCGGCTAAAGGATGAATCTTAACCTCTTTCATAATATGCTAAATAATCATTGTAATTTCTAAAATAATCTGCTTCATCATAACCATGCGAAGCTAATACTAAACAAATTGAACCACTTGAGAAATTAATTTCTGTTGCCCAAATGCCAGGAGGAATATGTAAACCAACATCTGCTCTATTGAGAAACACTCTCTTTTTATCAACACCATCATCTAAAATAACATCAAAAGATCCGCTCGCAGCAATTAGAAATTGATGACATTCTTTATGAGCGTGATTCCCTCTTTCTTCTCCTCCTTTAATATCATAGAGATAAAAAACTCGTTTAACATTAAATGGTAAATCTTTGTTGTTTTCAACAGGTGTTATGCATCCAGCATCATTGTCTATTTTAGGTAATTGTATAATTTTACAATCCGCAAGAGATACTCTATTCATGTTGATTTCTTAATTTAATAAATTCATCAAAATCACGGATATAATCAGTCTCACTATATCTTGTACTCGCCAAAACAAAAGCTAAGGCATTAGACGAAAAATTTCTTATTGTTCTCCAATATAATTTAGGTACCAATACACCTTTATTGCTTCGGTTTAAAGAAAAAACTTGTTCTTTTTCTCCGTCATGTAACACTACATCAAAAGATCCCGACAAAGCCACAATTAGCTCTTGCTGCTCTTTAAAAGCATGACTACCTCTAATCTCTCCACCAGGAACATCATATATCCAATATACTCGTTCAATAACAAAAGGTATATTTACTAACTCTTGAATAATTGATAAACTACCACGTTTATCAGCGAACTTAGGTAAATCTATTAATTGCGGTTCTTTCATTTCTATTTAGCAATGCGTTTCAAGTATTCAAAATAATCTCCTTTTAAATCCTTTATATTTTCAAAAACTGATTCTTTAGTTATAAATTTCATGAGAATAGCAATCTCTTCTAAACAAGCAATTTTTAAACTTGTGCGTTTCTCAACCGCTTTAACAAACTCAGTTGCTTCAGTTAGTGACTCATGTGTTCCTGTATCTAACCAAGCAAATCCACGCCCCATAGTTTGTAACTTTAATGTATCATTAGTTAAATAAGCTTGATTCACAGAAGTAATTTCTAATTCACCTCTATGAGAAGGTTTTACTTGTTTTGCAATTTTAACGACAGAATTGGGATAAAAATATAATCCTACAACAGCATAATTAGATTTAGGTGCAACTGGCTTTTCCTCCAAACTCAAGACATTTCCATCTTTATCAAACTCAGCTACGCCATAGCGTTCGGGATCATTTACATAATATCCAAACACTACCGCCTTCTGTTCATTTTTCACGGTTTCTACTGATTTATTCAATATTTGTTGTAATCCAGCCCCATAAAAAATATTGTCTCCCAACACTAAACATACATCGTCATTACCTATAAACTCCTCCCCTATAATAAAAGCTTGTGCTAACCCGTCAGGAGTTGGTTGTTCAGCATAACTTAATTGGATACCTAATTGACTCCCATCTCCAAAAAGCTTTTGAAAATTAGGCAAGTCATGTGGCGTGGAAATAATCAATATCTCACGAATACCTGCCAACATCAAAACTGACAATGGATAATAAATCATCGGTTTATCATATATTGGCAACAATTGTTTTGATACTGCTAATGTGAGAGGGTGTAATCTGGTACCAGAACCTCCAGCTAATATTATTCCTTTCATATTTTTTTAAGCCTTTTTGTCTTCTTGAGATTTTGTTTTTAGATATGCTCTGCAGCAAAAAAACAAATCAACAATCTATTATTAATCGCAAAGTATTGTACCTTTGCATCTCTATAAACCCTTAACAGTAAACTGTCAACTATTACTTATATTGCTCTTTGTAGTAATCTTGATATGCTCCACTGGTCACATTCGCTAACCACTCTTGATTATTCATATACCAATCAATTGTCTTGGCTAACCCTTCTGGAAAGGTTACAGAAGGACTCCACCCTAATTCCTTATTAATCTTAGTAGCATCAATAGCATAACGTAAATCATGTCCTGGTCTGTCTTTGACAAAAGTAATTAGTTGCTCACTCTCACCTGCGGTACGACCTAACACTTGATCCATCTGCTTACACAATTCTTTCACTAAGTCAATATTCTGCCACTCATTAAATCCTCCAATATTATATGTCTCTGTATTACCTCCTTTGTGAAACACATCGTCTATAGCTCTTGCATGATCAATGACAAATAACCAATCACGTGTATATTTTCCATCTCCATAGATTGGCAATGGTTTATTGTGAATTATATTGTGTATACACAAGGGGATTAACTTCTCTGGGAAGTGATTCGGTCCATAATTATTAGAGCAATTACTAATTACATAGGGCATATTATAAGTCTCACCATAAGCACGTACAAAGTGATCTGAACTTGCTTTAGATGCAGAATAAGGTGAATTAGGATCGTAGGATGTTGTTTCTGTAAAAAGACCACTTTCCCCTAAAGTTCCATAAACCTCGTCCGTACTAACATGGTAAAAACGCTTGTCCTGCCAATTGTCCTGCCATAGTGCTTTAAATGCTTGAAGTAGATTCACAGTACCTATGACATTTGTTTTAACAAAAGCTAATGGATCAGTAATAGAACGGTCAACATGTGACTCTGCCGCTAAGTGAATTACTCCATCAAACTGTTCTTTTTGAAACAACTCTTGTATAAATTCTTCATCAGTGATATCACCTTTTACAAAAGTATAATTAGCAGCATTTTCAATATCTCTAAGATTTTCTAAATTACCTGCGTAAGTTAGAGCATCAAGGTTATAGATATGATATTCAGGATATTTTAATACAAATTGTCGAACAACATGAGAGCCAATAAAACCAGCTCCACCAGTGATTACAATCTTTTTCTTCATTTTTTTACCTCAATTAAATTCTATTCTTTTTATTAGTTAATACCTTGTAATCAATATTTATCCATAATCGATATAACAAAAACTAACAAAACTATTCTAAACTCTTTTATTTTTTGATTGAATACTCTTAAAAGTAATGCAATCTTAATTCCAAACGAATAAGAGTCATTTCTTATTGTAATGTAGCAAAATTAAACCATTACAATGAAAAACACTATCTATTTC